>CACZSH010000098.1 GCA_902783785.1 uncultured bacterium
TATTTAACAGCAGGAAAATATTTAATGTTTTCACACGGATTTAATATCCACTTCAAAAAAATTGTAGCACCGGAAGGAGTAAGTGTAATCATGGTTGCTCCAAAAGGCCCTGGTCATACAGTAAGAAGTGAATATGAAGCAGGAAAAGGTGTTCCTTGTCTGATAGCAGTATATCAGGATGCAACAGGTGATTCAAAAGAAGTAGCTTTATCATATGCAAGTGCTATTGGTGCAGGTAGAGCAGGTATTATTGAAACAACATTTAGAGAAGAAACTGAAACTGATTTATTCGGAGAACAAGCAGTTCTTTGCGGTGGCTGTACAGCATTAATTAAAGCAGGTTTTGAAACTCTTGTTGAAGCAGGATATTCTCCATATATGGCTTACTTTGAAGTTTTACACGAAATGAAATTAATCGTTGATTTGATTAATCAAGGTGGTTTTGCAGATATGAGATATTCAATTTCAAATACTGCAGAATATGGTGATTTAACAAGAGGTCCTCGTGTTATTACTGATGAATCTAAAAAAGCTATGAAAGAAATTCTTTCTGAAATCCAATCAGGTAAATTTGCTGATGAATTTTTAAACGAAGTAAACAGCGGTAATAAAAACTTTAACAAACTAAGAGAAGAAGCTAAAAATCATCAATTAGAAGAAGTTGGTGAAACTATCCGTTCTTTATTTGTTTGGAGTAAATCTAAAAAAATTATTGACAGAGATAAAAACTAATAATGTTTAATTAATTAAAAATATTGAACGGTTCCTGCCGTAAGCAGGAACCGTTTTAAAAAATAAGAGGATAAATTTATGTTTGATACAGAAACCATATACGAAGTTGTAATTTATTCGGTTGGAGATACAAAAGCCGGAACAAAAATGGGCAAATTACAATTAAAAAATCCGTCTGACGGCAGTTTGTTAAATTGTATTCTGTGGGAAGAAACTATTAACAGACTTGACAGTAAATTGTTTCGTTCAGGAAACAAGCTTCGTATAGTATCAGGATCTTTTAATGAAAAATATAATAATTGTCTTGTTTCTGCTCTTGAATTGATTGAAGAAGCAAAAACAGGTCTGTCAAAAGAAGAACAAGATAAATATTTCTCTGATATTTTAGGCTATATAGAAAAAATAGAAGATGAAAAGCTTAAAAACTTTATAAAAGATTATTTTTTAATTCATGAGGAAGATATAAAGATTTCTCCTGCTGCAAAATTAATGCATCATAATTATTTAGGCGGTTTAATGGTACATATTTTAGAATGTTTAAAATATGCAGAAATGATAGTAAGCAATTCGTTTCAAAGAATTAATAAAGATAGAATTTATGCAGCTTGTGTTTTGCATGATATAGGGAAAATTTATGAATATGTTATTGATGAAGAAACAGGGCTCATAGATTATAACGAAGAGTTTAAAAAAGACTGGCTAACTCACTCTCAATATGGCTTTTCTCTTTGTATGAATAATGGTTTCAAACGTGTTGCTAGAATGATAGCAGCACATCACGGAAGAATAGATTGGGGTGCTATTATTGATTTAAACGATAAGGATATTGAATCTGATTGTTACCTAATTCATCATATAGACGACCTTTCAGCTAAATTTGGCAAAATTAATGTAAGTATGTTATAATTTATTTCGTGAATTAAAAGGGAATATTATGAAAGTTAGTGTAAAAGTACCGGCAACATCTGCAAACCTTGGTCCAGGATTTGATTGTTTAGGGTTGGCTCTTCCTATTTATAATATTATAACAATTGAAGAAAAAGTCTTGCCCGGTAGCGGTAATGAAATAAATATTATCGTAAATAATAAAAATATAGATGAAGCAAGTGTAAATCAACTTCCTATGGATGAAAACAGTATTGCTTATAAATCTGTTGAAATGTTATACAGTCTAACAGGACAAGTACCTACTGATTTAAAAATGACAATAGAAACAAATATTCCGATAGCAAGAGGAATGGGTAGTTCAGCATCTGTAATCGTAGGTAGTTTAATGGCTGCAAATGCTTTATTATCAAATCCTGCTGATGAAGCTGCAATTTTATCTATTGCAACAGAAATTGAAAAACATCCTGATAATATAGTTCCTGCAGTTGTGGGCGGATTGGTTGCAAGTTCTATTGAAGATGACGGCAGCGTTTTTTATCATAAACTTGAGTGGCCTGATGATTGGCATATAACTTTGTGTATTCCTGATTTTGAACTTCAAACAGAAATTGCTCGTTCTGTTTTACCAAAAGATGTCCCTATGCATGATGCTACATTCAATGCTATGAGAATGGGTATGTTTATAGAAGCCGTAAAAAATAAAGATACAGAATTGATGAAATATGCTCTTCATGATAAGCTTCATCAACCGTACAGAATGAAATTTTTACCGGCTTTTGAAGAAATTCAACAGTCATTAAAAGAACTTGATAATGTTATGGGTTGTGTACTTTCAGGCGCAGGTCCTACAATTTTAGTCATATCTCATGGTAATAACATTGATGAAATTAAACAACGTGTTCGTGGATGTTGGGATGCCGTAAATATTAATGGTGAAATTATTACTACTAAAATTGAACATGAGGGGGCAAAATTATTAGATTCTCATAGTGAACGAATAAACTCTCCCCAAATAGTATAGCACCAACGAGAATACTTACAAATGCTGATAACATAACTGCTCCTGCAGAAATATCTTTTGCCATTCCTGCAAGTTTTGAATATTTGTTGTGAAATACCGAATCTATACAGTATTCTATTCCGGAGTTAATCATTTCTGATATTATTACAAGTGCAATTGTGAGAATTAGTATACAAAATTTTATAGCATTAAAATCTAAATAATAACCTGCTACCAAAACTAAAATTGCAATTACAGAATGTATTCTTATATTTCTTTCTGATTTTAGAGCAATAAATATTCCTCTTTTTGCGTTTTGAAAAGCTTTTAAAATACCGTGTGATTTATATTTTGACATTTTTATAATCCTTTTACTTTAGATAATGCGTTTTCTTGAGCGTTTACAACAAAATTATATTCCTCTTCCGTTTGATGGTCAAAACCCAAAAGATGCATTATTCCGTGCGCTATTAAAAAATTTAATTCTCTTTCTCTTGTCCAATTTTTTTCTTGTGCGTTTTTTTCAACTTTATCAAGAGCTATGATAATTTCACCTAAATTTATTTCTCCGTCAAAAATAAATTTTTCATCATCTGAACTATCTGCAAATATTGCAAATGTGATTATATCTGCGGGATAATCTTTATCTCTGTACTCTCTATTTATTACGTGAGTTTTTTCACTATCGCAATATAAAATATCAAATACTATCGTGTCATATTCTTGATTTTTTAAACAGGAATTGTTATAAATATCCGGCGTTTTTAAATAATACTTGAGAAAGTCTCTCGCATTATCTATTAAATTTCTTTCATCAAGTTCCCATTTATCATAAATATTTTCGGTAAAGATATTAATTATTGGTGTCATTTTTATCTTTTTCCAATGATTTAATTTTATCTTCTAATTCTTTATCTCTTACATCAGGAAGAATTAATTTTGCCTTTTCAACTTCTTTATCAAGGTCATTTTGATATTTGATTCTTTCGTGCTGTATGCCTCTGATTATTCTGCTGAAGGTAGAAGCTATTGTTTTTAAATCTTTTAAAGTTAAAGGAGAATCAGATAATTGACCGTCATTTAATCTTTCAGTAATAATTTTTTCTATAACAATATCAATTTCTTCAGGAGTAGGAGTTTTTAAAGAACGAACAGCTGATTCTGTTGCATCAGCAAGCATCAATATTGCTACTTCTTTAGTCTTAGGTTTTGGTCCTGGATATCTGAATTGCTCTTCTTTAATATTTTCCGCACCCTCTTCTTGAACGGCTCTATTATAAAAATAACTTGCTAAGCCTGTACCGTGGTGCTGCAATATAAAATCTTGTATTATTGGTGGTAAATTATATTCTTTTGATTTTGCAAGTTCAAGACCGTCTTTTGTATGAGAAATAATTACTGTTTTACTGATTTTTGGATTTAATTTTGTATGTGGATTTTCAATACCATAAGATGATTGATTTTCTACGAAAAACAATGGACGTTTTAATTTTCCGATATCATGGTACAAAGCCCCTGCTCTTGCTATTGTTGGATCTGCACCAATTGCTTCTGCTGCTGCTTCACAAAGGTTTGATACTAATAAAGAGTGATGATATGTTCCGGGAGCTTCCATTTGCAAGCGTTTTAATAATGGTTGGTTATGATCAACCAATTCTGCTAATCCGTAAGGAGTTGTTACTCTAAATGCGGTTTCTATCATTGGCATTACGCCCAATGCTATTACAGCACTTAGAACTCCGTTTAGCATTGTCATTGCTGCATCTCTTACTATCAATAAATTATCAATATCAATTAAGAATTTTTCTAATAAATATACACTCGATACAACAAGCAATCCAGTTAATGATACATAAAAACCGACTTTTATTAAATCTGAACGTCTTGAAAATTTAATTTTTGAAACTGTTATTTCTGCAACTAAAAGTATAAGAACAAACGAAATTATAAATTCTATTCCAAAATGTAATCCTAATGTAATATTGCACAATAGCAATAATGTCGCCAAAAATGCGAGTCGTGAATTAGAAAATATAGATAAAATAATTATAATTGCAGGAAATGGCAATATGTATGGTGAAAATCCTGTTGGTAACATTACTGATATTAGTGCAACAAATAATGACAATGAAGCAAATATTGCCAAATTAGCTTTTGTAGCGTGTCTTTTCTCGTAATCATCTTTGAATTTTATAAATATGAATGTTGTAAATGCTATAAATATATATATACCTAAAATGCCTAAAAAGTTTATATCAATAAGACTATATCCGGCTTGTCTTAGTGCATCTCTTTTTAATTTTGTGACAGGTTCGCCTTCAAAAAGAATCTTATCTCCCTTTTCAAAAACGACTTCATAAGGTTTTACAGAATTACGAGCATTTTTCTTTGCTATATCTGTTGCTATTTCGTCTACAACAAGATTAGGAACTATAACTTGTTCTAATAATGCTGAAACAATAGTATTTTGGTGCTTTGTAAGATTTAGTGCAAAATGTTTTTGAAGCAATTTTTGTAAATTGCCTTTTTCGGTATCTTTTTCTGTTATACCGGTAGCCAAAAGATTTGTAAGTGTTAATTTTGCTTGTTCAAAAACATCTTTTAAATCATTATCATTTGAGTTTAAAAGATAATTAACGATATAAAGTTTTTTATTTTCATCAGGAATATCAAATAATACGCTTAATTCGTCTTGTTTTGTAAATCTTGTTGAATCTTTATCTCTTATTGTTTTTATTGAATTTTCAAGAGAAGTTAAGTTGTTTTTGATAAAATCATCTTCTGCTGTTGTTAAAACAGGTTCTATTTTAGCTTCTATTTCTTTTCTATGACGTTCTGTTTTTTTTGTATCAATAACGACGATTGTTTTTTCAGCAATTATGTCTTTTTTAGAAATACCGTTTTCAACTACTTTTTGAAAAAAGAAGTTTTGAGAACTAATAATAAACGTCATTGCAACAGTAAATAGTATAAAATACATTGCAAAACGAAAACTTGAAGACGATTTGATTTCCTCAAACTTTTCCTTAAAATTCAATTTTATCATATATAAAAATCCTGTTAATAATCAGTTTAATACATGTATTTTATTACAGATGAGAAATTTTGCAAGTTTAATAATTTAAAAACGGTTAAATATAATATCTACATTTTTTAAATAGTCGTCAAAATTAAAACAGTTTTCAATTTCTTCATTTGTTAGATATTTTGTTATTTCCATATCATTTAACAAATTTTCTTTAAAATTTCCATCGTTATCAAAAGCATCAAGTGCATTTTTTTGAACCAGTCTGTATGCATCTTCTCTTGTTAAGCCTTTTTCTGTCAAAGTTAAAAGAACTTTTTGTGAAAAAACTATTCCTCCAAATGAATTTGCATTTTTCAACATGTTTTTTTCGTTTACTTTCAAATTCTCGATAAGCTCTATAAATCTGTTCAACATAAAATCTATCAAGATAAGACTGTCAGGGAAAATAACTCTTTCGGCAGAACTGTGAGAAATATCTCTTTCATCCCATAAAATGACATTTTCTAATGCTGTAACAGAATTACCTTTTACAATTCTTGCTAAACCGCATAAATTTTCACAATTTATAGGATTTTTTTTATGAGGCATTGCAGATGAACCTTTTTGCCCTGAACTAAACCCTTCTTCCAGCTCTCTGATTTCAGTTCTCTGCATATGTCTTATTTCCGTTGCAAATTGTTCTATTACTGTTGCAATCAAAGCTAAATTTTGTATATAAAATGCATGAATATCTCTTTGGATAATTTGTGTTGAAATTTTTGCAGGCTTTAATCCAAGCTCATTACAAACCAGTTCTTCAACTCTGTAATCTACATTACTGTATGTTCCGACAGGTCCTGAAATCTGTCCTACTCTTGCGTTTTCTACAGCTTTTTCAAGATTTGATTTTACCCGTTCAATTATATCAATCCAGTTTAAAAGTTTTAATCCAAATGTCATAACTTCCGCATGTACACCATGAGTTCTTCCGATACAAACGGTGTTTTTATAAACAAGAGCTTTTTCTTTTAAAATTTTTATGAGCTCATCTAAATCTTCAAAAATAATATCCGAGCTTTCTTTTATTTGAAGAGCAAATGCCGTATCAATGACATCAGAACTTGTAAGACCTTTATGCATAAATTTTGCATATTCTCCAAGGTTTTCATTTACGTTGGTCAGAAAAGCCAGAAAGTCATGTTTTACTTCTTTTTCAATCATATTAACTTTTGTTAAGTTAAATTTTGCTAGCTTTGAAATCTGTTCATAATCGTTAACAGACATGTGTCCAAGCTCTGAATACGCCTTGCATACTGCAATTTCGACCTTTAAATAATACTCAAATCTTGTTTGAATATCCCAAATTTTCTTCATTTTTTCACGCGAATATCTCTCAATCATGCAATTATCATACTATAAAAAGGCAATTTTTTTAAACAAAAATTTTTTATATAAGTACGAGAGATATATAGAGGATTTTTAGCATGGCTCCAATTACTAAGCAAAATGTTAACACTGATACAACTTCTGTTAGTATTACAGATCCAATTTTAGCAGCAAAAAAACAAGAAGAAGCTAAAATGGCTAAACTAAAAGCAGAACAAGATGCTCGTGCAAAATCTTTATTTATCAAATTGCAAGAACAACGTGAAGTTTATGCGGAAGCTAAACACGCATTTTATAAAGCAAAAGCAAATAATCAACATTGTAAAAATGTTGCAAATATGTATCAAAGTAGTGCTTATATAAGAACTCAAAACCAAGAGAAATATGAAAAAGCAACTGCAGCAATGAATGATGCCAGAGGTGTAAGAAATACTGAACTTCGTAAATTGGAAAGTTTCACTGCAAGTTATTGTTCTGCACAAACTTTGGCTACAAATATAAGTATTTTCATGGGCTAATTTATTTTTGTTAAGTATTTTTAAACTCATGTGTTGATTTTTTTCTTTTTTTTTATATCATAAGTACAGAGATATAAATAAAAAAGGAAGTTTTGATATGACAATTAATTTAAAAAACAAGTCAAGTATCATAAAGAAATATGGTAAAGATGCTAATGATACAGGTTCTGCAAGTGTTCAAATTGCTATGATGAGCCAAAAAATTACTGAACTTACTGAACATATGAAATCTAACAAAAAAGATTTTGCTACAAAAAGAGGTCTCTTAATGTTAGTAGGTAAGAGAAAAAGACTTTTATCATATTTAAAAGATACTAATTTGGACGGATACAGAGAATTAGTTAAGAAATTAAAATTAAGAGGTTAATTCTTAAATATTTTTAGTTTTTGAATAAAAGACCGACTGTAAACAGTCGGTCTTTTATTCTCTTATTTATTATAAATTTCTAATTTGTAGCTTTTCCACAACAATGTTTATATTTTTTCCCGCTGCCACATGGACAAGGGTCATTTCTTCCTATTTTATTTTCGTTTTTCATAGGTTTTATATCAATATCAATGTCTTTTTCAGATGAATCAAAGTTTTCTGCTGCTCTTGACAGGTCTGTATCTATATTATCGTTCGAATCCATTACTTGTATACCGAATTTTGTTCTAAATATATGTTTTACAACATCACCTTGAATTTCGTGCATCATATTATTGAACATATCGTATGCTTCTTTTTTATATTCAATTAATGGATCTTTTTGACCATATGCTCTTAAACCAATACCATCTCTCAACATATCAATATTGTGCAAGTGATCTATCCATTTGTTATCTACAGTTCTTAGCATAATATCTCGTTCTATTGTTCGCATTATGTTATCATCTGAAAATGGTTGTTGTGATTTATAATTTTCTTCATATTGGGATATAACATCATTATAGAATGTTATTACTTCTTCTTCGTGTGTACGATATTCATTTAATGCTTTTTCTTTTATTTTTTCATATATTGCATCATATCTCAAATTTTTAATATCATTTACTTGAATATCGTTTATTTGCGGAATTATAGAATGAAGTTCTTTTATTAATCGCTCCAAATCTTCATATACATATTCTGCTGTATTCATTTCAGGAGAAATATAACTTAAAAGAAGTCGTTCGATTTCTTTTTCAATCATATATTTCACATATTCTGAAAGATTTTTTCCGTTTAAAACTTTTCTACGTTGAGCATAAAATTTTTCTCTTTGAATATTCATAACGTCATCGTATTCAAGGACATTCTTTCTTATATCAAAGTGATACGTTTCTACTTTCTTTTGAGCAGATTGAATTTGTCTTGTTATTAGCGGGTTTTCAATTGCCATATCTTCTTCTACATTTAAGGCATTCATTAGAGAAATAATTTTATCTCCACCAAAAATTCTCATTAAATTGTCTTCCAAAGATAAGAAAAATCTTGTAGAACCTGGGTCTCCCTGTCTTGCAGCACGGCCTCTTAATTGGTTGTCTATACGTCTTGATTCGTGGCGTTCTGTTCCTATTACGTGTAAACCTCCGGCTCTTACAACTTTTTTATGTTCTTCTTCAGTTTGTTTTCTCATTCTGTATAAAAGGTCCGTTTTTATATCTTCATAATTTTCGCTATCTGGTGTTACATTTCTTTTTTCGAGTTCTTCTTTTGCAAGGTACTCTGCATTACCGCCAAGCAATATATCAGTTCCTCTACCAGCCATATTGGTCGCTATTGTTACTGCTCCAGCTCTGCCTGCTTGAGCAATAATATAGGCCTCTCTTTCATGGTGTTTAGCATTTAGTACATTATGCGGAATATTTCTTTCTTTTAATAATTTTGAAATATATTCTGATTTTTCAATACTTATTGTACCCACAAGAACAGGTCTTTGTTGTTTGTGCATTTTAATTATTTCATCTACAACCGAAAGATATTTTTGTTTTTCGGTTTTGTAAATAACATCTGATAAATTTTCTCTTATGTCCGGTTTATTTGTAGGGATAATTGTTACTTCAAGGTTATAAATTTTACCGAATTCGGCTTCTTCTGTCATAGCAGTACCAGTCATACCAGATAATTTAGGATATAATCTAAACAAGTTTTGGAATGTTATACTTGCAAGAGTTTGAGTTTCATCTTGTATTTTTACGTTTTCTTTTGCTTCAATTGCTTGATGTAACCCGTCAGACCAACGTCTGCCTTCCATTAATCTTCCTGTGAATTCATCTACAATACAAACTTCACCGTTTTTTACCACATAATCTGTATCTCTTACAAATAATTCTTTTGCTTTTAAAGCTTGAATTAAATGATGTGCGTTTTGTGTCGCAATATCAAACAAGTCTTTTATACCCAATAGCTCTTGAGCTCTATCAATACCATCTTCTGTTAAAATTATATTTTTATTTTTTTCATCAACTTCGTAATCTTTATCTTTTTGCAATTGAGGAGCAATTCTAGCCATAGTTCTATAAGTTTCTGCAGATTTTTCGAGTCGTCCACTAATGATTAGCGGTGTTCTTGCTTCATCAATTAGAATACTATCAACTTCATCGATTATTGCATAATTGAATGGTCTTTGAACTAACATATCCGGGCTTCCAGCCATATTATCTCTTAAATAGTCAAATCCAAATTCGTTGTTTGTTCCGTATGTGATGTCACATTCGTATGCTTTTTTCTTGTTTTCAAAACTTTCTGCATTTCTTCCGCCGGAAAGAATTACACCAACTGATAATCCTAAAAATTTATAAATTTTTCCCATCCACTCGGCATCACGTTTTGCAAGATAATCATTTACTGTTATAACATGGACACCTTTACCTGTTAGAGCATTCAAATAAGCAGGAAGTGTCGCAACAAGAGTTTTACCTTCACCGGTTCTCATTTCTGCAATATGACCATTGTGTAAAAAGTAGCCGCCTATTAATTGAACATCAAAATGTCTCATATTTAACACACGTTTTCCGGCTTCTCTTACTGTTGCAAACGCATCAGGTAATATTTTATCAAGAGCTTCTTTTTCTAAAAGTCTATCTTGTTTATAATTTTCTGAAGTAGGTCTTTTAGCAAGTATAGACTTGAATTCTTCTGTTTTTGCTTTTAATTCTTCATCAGAGAGTTTTGAATATTCTTCTTCTAATTTGTTAATATGTTCAATAATGGGCATTATTTTTTTTATCTTTTTTTCGTGCGGGTCTCCCATCAATTTTATTAAAAAGTTTATCATTACTTCTCTCCTTGTCCAAGTCAAAACAATTTTAACATAGACATTTTATCGTATCAATAGCCGTTATTTCTTTTAAATATCCTAACATTATAGACTACTGTATTATTTATATTAAAAATTTTAACTGTATAATAATTATATTTTGTGATATATTTATTTGTAAATTATGACACCGGAAGCCGAATTAAAAAAATTTTTAGTTTTACTTTTAGTACTTGTAAGTATTTATGCAGGTGCTCATACTGATGTTGGTAAAAATTTAATCAAAGATATTCAAGCTCAAATTTTTTCTAATGTATTTGCAGATAAAGAAATTACAGATGATAGTGAAGGTGGAACTGAAAAAGAAAACTGGATTTTAGACATTTTTAATAAAAAAAATCCTACTCAATTTTGGATTTCAGGAAATATTAAAATTAACGGACTTTCTAATTATAATAATCTAACAAAAGAGCAGTTTTTTAATTTCAGAAAATATTATGTAAATAAAACAATATTTAATGATAGAGATTACTCACCATCTGAAGATGTTTTTGGAGGGATTAACGAAAATAATAAATGGGTAGGCATAAAAGCATTTTCTTGTATTGGACCTAATACGCTTGCTTATCAAAGTATGTCTAAAGAAAGTAAATTTATTAATAATCCTTCTATTCTTGTCGGTATTGATTATGTTTATTTCCCAAAAGAATATATGCACTGTTCTGAATCAGACTATCTTTTGCCCCAAAAAATGAGTTTTTCAAAAGATGATAGAACTTTTTATTTAACTTATAATATCCCAGAAAATCAAAAAGAAAGATTGTTTAAACTCGTTGGTTTGAATGCAAGAGATTTAGGTTTTAAATATGGTTTTTGCCGTAAAGCTAATAATATAAATTTTGTTAATCAAATGGATAATATTTCTAAAAATATATATGAATTTAAAGATGCAATAAGACTTGACGCTTCTTGCGGAGTTAAAGGCGGTTGTAATAATAATATTTCTTATCAAGAAGAACTTTTCTTTAATTTAAAATCCTCTCCTGCTACTTTTGAATTGAAATTGTGGCGTGAAAAGCCAAACGATATTACGGCTAAACCTGATATGAATTTTTCAATTATTTTAGAGTAAATTCTAAAATAAAATTGTCCGCTCTGTTTGTTTCGTTCATTCCAAAATCATTGTCATTTATGATGTATAATTTTTTCTTGCCCAGAGCTATACCTTCTATTTTTGTAAAACTGTCTATTTTATTTAATCCCAATAACGGATATAATTTTTTACTTTTTAAAACATTACCTTTTAAAGTAATTTGACGAATTTGATTAATCCCGTTTCTGTCCTCTACTGTAAGTATAGTATTTTTATTATACATTACAGCACCTGATATTTTTGAATCAGCATCTATTTCGTATTTATAAACTTTATTTGGTCGTCCGGTTCTTATGTTAAATCTGATCACTCTTCCGTACATATCTCCCATAAGAGTACTTTTAGTAAACACATAAATATTATTTTTACCGTCATATGCCATAGCAGCAAATCCGTAATTTCGTTGTATCGAATTTAATTCTTCAGGTAAATTAAACGTTATCTTTGAATTTTTTATTGAAGAGTTTTTAGGCGCAAAACGCTTTTCTACTTCAAAATTTTTATTCAATTTTATTATTGACGGATAATATTCTTCTCCTAGCCAGTAATTACCCTTTCTGTCTATAATAAAAGATTCTGTATCAGCTCCTGAAAGCTGTGGTTCTAAAAGACTTCCTTTTGGAGAAATAGGCAGACTATCAAAATTTTCTTCTACAGGTAAGCTTGATATACCCTTTATCTTTTGAGGTTCATTTATTTTTATTCCACCTTCCTTTTTTAAATTGATTTCGTATATCGACGGAATAAATTCAGGACAATAAAATATTCTAACTTCTTTATCAGATATGAATTTTATATCGCTGTTCGGGCCTCGATCTGTTAAAACATATAGCTTATCGTCTTTGTAGAATAAATCCGAAAACCCGCCTGCTTTTACATTTTCGCAAACACTTGGCAGTGTGTTTATTTCATACACTGTCTCCGGTATAATACTTATTCGACTTTCAACTATTGTATGTGTTTTTAATAGGGTAATTAAAATGATAAAAATTAATATTATTTTTATCTTATGATTTTCCCAATAATTTTTTAAGGCTTTTATCATAATAAATTTATAATATCATATTTTTTGACATAATTTTATTTATCATTAAAAAAATAGTATGAATATCCGACTTTTTTGGCTGATTTGTTTTATTGGAGTATTTTTTAATCCTGTTTTTGCATTGGCAGATACTGTATTATACGGTTCTGCAGAATATAATATTAATTCCGCAAGAGAACAAGTAACTGATGGCGTTACTTATAAAATTAACAAAAAGATTTTTCAGTCTAAACTTTATGATTACGATAATACATCTAACTTGCAAAATATTATAAATGGTAATTTGGAACTTAAAGATAGAACTTTGGCGTTCTTTTCTAATTCTACTTACGGTGTTTTATATAAAGATGAACCATATAGCGTTTATTATTATGATGCTGACGGATTTTTGATTTATATTGATCAAAAATCATCTTTGAACTATCCGTATAATTTTTATAAATATGATACAACTGGAAATCTTGTTAATATGGGTGTTAGAGTATCAAAAAACGAAACCTATATTTATTCTCCGGATGAAAAATTAATTGCTCATTGGGTTGGTAACAACGCTTATGACGAAAAAAATAATATAATTATGAAACGAAAATATCGGGAATAATTATTTAACTAAAAATAAATTATACTCAATTGTTCCAGGTTCGATTTTTATTTCATTTCCTCTGAAAACAACTCCGACATATTTTACAATTTTATCTCCAAAAGTTTTGCAAGTATAGTCTTTTCTATTAATTGTTATTTCGGAATCAATTGTTATGACTGTATTATAAATATTTTTTACTTTGAATGGGGTTAATAAAATTTCGGTATTATCGCAAAAATATCCGTTTTCATGCAAACTTGCAACCATTCCGACTATAATAGAACCTTTTTCAATATATAATTTGTCTTTATAATAAACGTCATTTACCACCTTAAATTTTATATAATCTCCAACTTCAAGTTCATCATTGTGAGTTGATATTACTTGTGCAGGAGTAATTTTTACCGGTATTTTCTCAGAAGCCTGTACTATTTGTGTTGAAAATATTATAAATAACAATAAAATA
>CACZSH010000099.1 GCA_902783785.1 uncultured bacterium
GTTTAAAAGAAAAGCAACCCAAATGTATGAGATAAAAAGATAGTTGAAAAAATTTAAAGCGGTCAAGAAATTGACCGCTTTCTTTTTTAAATATTATTTTAAGTTACAAAAATTTGTAACAAATTGTAAACCATGCTAAAGCACGATAGCAACTATTTTTTTTAGGGTCTTTCATATAAGTACTATGAAAACATTATTAAATACTTACAGACCGGTTCAATTTTCTTTTTCCGGCACACAAACAAATCCTTTAAAAAAGAAAAATATTGAAAAAATGGAATGGATTGAAACATCAGGTGATGGTTCATATGCTTCATCAACAGTAGACGGAACAAATTCTCGTGTTTATCACGGACTTTTAGCATCGTCTAAAAATGCTCCCGTAGAAAGAAACATCATTCTTCAAAGAATAGATGATGATGTTACTGTAAACGGCAAAAACTTAAAAATTTCTAACGTTGCTTATGGCGGAATGAAAGACGGCTACAATAAAGATGAAATGGTAAAGATAAAAGATTTTACCACTCTTCCTGTTCCTACGTGGGAATATGATTTAGGCAACAAAAAAACATTAAAGAAACAACTTGTAATGCCTGAAAAAGTCGGCAGTCCTGAAGTCGTAACAGGTTATACATATGATGCGCCAAAAGGTTCTGAACCTATTACCATAAAAGTTAGACCATTTGTTAACAACAGAAGTATCCATGGCGGTAATAACGGTGTTAAAGAATGGTACTATTCAAGAGGTACAAAAGGTGCTGTTGTAAACGCTAAAAGATGGGATGATAGTGTTGAACCAACATATTTAGCATGGTCTAAAACAGCAAAAATAAACGACAAAGGTCAATATTATAACGATTATTATTATCAAAGAGAAGCAGACAGAGGCCTTCAAAATAGAGAAGACGGTGTATATCAACCACTTGAACTTGAAGTAACTTTAAAACCAGGTGAAACTTTCTCATTTATGGCAGCTACTTCACCTATAACAAGAGAAGTTGATGCTAACAAAGAAGTTTCTAAAAAAGCAGACAGATTAGAAAGTCTTTATAAACAATCAGGTCTTCCAAGAAGCAAAACTATTGATAATCTTCAAAGAGCAGCAGACCAATTCGTTGTTCACAGAAATTCAATAAACGGTAAAACAATCATGGCTGGCTATCACTGGTTCAACGACTGGGGTAGAGATACAATGATTGCGTTACCAGGTTTAACCTTAACAACGAAACGTTTTGATGATGCAAAATCAATCATGACAACGTTTGCAAAATATTCTCATAACGGTATGTTACCAAATAACTTCCCTGAAGGTGCAAATGACAGACCTGGTTATAACACACTTGATGCTTCAATGTGGTGGTTTAATGCTTTAGACCAATATACACAAGCAGCAGGCGACAAAACTGATATGAAGTTCGTAAAAGAACAATATACAGCTTTAAAAGATGTTGTAAAACACCATATGTACGGTAGATTAAGTGCAGATGAACTTGCTCAACAAAATCCTCAAATGAAAGGTATTGTTGCAAAAGGTCAAGGTAAATTACCTGTTGGCGACGGAAACAGCGGTATCGGTATGGACAAAGACGGTTTAATTACTGCTGATGACGGTCAATTAACTTGGATGGATTCAGCTAAATGGGATCCATGGGCTAAGAAATCTCATCCATACACACCTCGTGACGGTAAAGCTGTTGAAATCAACGCTTTATGGTACAACGGTTTAAGAGTTATGGCTGATTTAGCTGAAAAATTCGGCGAAAAAGAAAATGCTAAACAATATACAGAACTTGCGGACATTGTTAAAGTAAGCATGCAAAAATTCAAAAATCCAAAAGGTGGTTTGTACGATTTAATCGAAACTCCAAACAATCCTGAATACAGAGAATGCAGAGGCAGACAAGTTCGTCCTAACCAAGTTATAGCAGCTTCTTTAAAACACAGTGCTTTTGATAAAGAAACTCAAAAAGATATCGTAAAAACAGTTCAAGATAAACTATTAACTCCATATGGTTTACGTTCTTTAGCAAAAGATGAAGAAGGCTATGCACCATATTATCCAAACGGAAACAGTGACACTCGTGATGCTGTATACCACCAAGGTACAGTATGGTCTTGGCAAATAGGTCATTTCTGTGATGCATACTTAAATGCTTATGGAGATACAAAAGAAGCAAAAGAAAAGGTTACAGGATTTATAAAACCTTTACTAAACCATATGTCAGGTAAAGTTGAAAAACATGCTGACAGCGGTTGTTGTATCGGTGGTATTGCTGAAATCTTTGATGCAGAAGGCGATTTCCATTCAAAAGGTACCGTAAACCAAGCTTGGTCAGTTGCAGAAGTTCTAAGAACTTATGACAGAGTTAAGGATGTTGCTAAGTTTGATGAAGAAACAAAAGCAGTATCTAAACCTGAAGTAAAAACAGAGGCAAAACCTGTTGTTAAAGCAGAAGTTAAGGAAGAACCAAAACCTGAACCAAAAGCTGAAACAAAACCAGTTGTAGAAGTAAAAGAAGAACAAAAAACAGAAGCTAAAGCTGAATTAAAAACTGAAACTGAAACAAAATCAGTAACAAATACAGTAAAAGAAACAAAAGCTGAAGTTAAATCAGAAAAAAATAAAACAGCTGATATGGCAACAACAGCAGTAGCAACAGCAGTTGGAATTGCAGCAGTTTATAAAATCGGAAAAGCTATTGTAAATAAAATCAAAAGCTTGAGACAAAATAAAGCTGAAGCTCAACAAGTACAAACTGCACAAGCTCAAACAGAAGTTCAAAAAGGACAAAACTTACAAAAAACTGTATAAGTTAAAATCAGATAAATGAAACAAAAAAGCAACTTCAAAATTTATAGAAGTTGTTTTTTTGTTTTAAAGTTTGAATAAAAACAAATCAGATATTCGCTAAACACCATTTAATTAAATTCTTATACAAGTTTTCAATATCAGAGTTAATAGATTTTCTATTTATACAAATATCTAATATTTCTTTATCTTCACCATAAAGATGCTCTAATAGTTATTTTTAGTTGAAATATAATTATTTGTTTCAATAAAATATTTTGGTTGTAGGATAAAATGTCATTTTATAAAGATTCTGCAAGTTTTGTATATAATTCTTGGAATATAGAAACTATGTACAGATGAATGATATAAACTTTCAGAACTTGTTTTTATTAAAGTTTTATAAATAATACCTTTAGTTCATTAAATAATAGCACAAAAATCACAAATAAACATAAAAAACGAGAGCCTAGCGATATAAGCTCTCGTTTTTATTATGAAAACATTAATTATTTTGTTTCTTGTAGTTCTGCTACTGTTGGTTGAGCTTGTTGAACTTCAAATTTAACTCTTAAATGAGGTTGTTCAACTTGTTGTTGAGGTTCTTCATTTTTATTTCTTAAGCTCTTGATTTTATTTACAATAGCTTTTCCGATTTTGTAAATTGCGGCAAGACCTACAGCTGCAACTAAAGCTGTACTTGTTGTATCCATTTTCTTTTTATCAACAGCATTAGCTTTATCTTCTGAAACTGAAGTTTTGTCTTCTGCTTTTACTTCTGATTGAACCGTTTTTGTTTCAGAATGAGCAATCGGATTTGAAACAGGTGCTTTTTCTTCTGTTGTAACAACCGGTTTATGTTCAACGACAGGTTTAGATTCTTCAACATCGTGGTTCTTTGTTTCAATAACTTCTGGTTCTTTTTCTTTTAAAATATCTTTGAATTTATCAAGTTTATCAAGAAGAGGTTTCAAATTAGTATTTAATTCTTTTCTCTTTGCATCAGCTTTATTTGAATCATAACTAATCTTAGCAACATCCATTCCTGATTTTGCTCTTACAGCTTGTGCCAAGATTTCAGGCATATTCAATGCAAAGCTGTTTTTATCTTGCAATGCTCTGTAATAATCATCTTCATAGTCATTATCTACACGCAATTTCCAGTTTGTAGGTTTATCTTGTCCACCGTAGTTGTAAACTTTATCGATACCGAAGAAATCTACAAACATCATTTGCAAGTTTTTAGAACTTCTGAATAATTCTGTAAATTTAGCTTTTACTCTATCTTGAGGACTGTTAATAATTTTTTCTTTAAATTCGTGTCTTTCTTTTCCTGTTGCAGGATCTGGATTTAAGAAACCTGACAAATAATCAACATTCCAAGCATCAGAATTTTTTATCCAATCATTTTGAATCATTTTTCCTGCAGGTTCAGAGTCATGCGACCCAACTAATGTCCAGTTATCAGCAGGAGCATTTTCTGCTCTTCTCCATTGAGTTTGCGTTATACCTGGAAGATGTTCTTGGCCGTGATATACTTCACCAAATGCTTGAGTTTCAGAACATAAGTCTTCCCATACAGCTTCATTTTTATTTACACCATATTCTTCAAATGTAGGAAGAACTATCTTCTTTAATACTTGTTTAAAGTTTCCTTTAGGGTCAATGTCATGCATATATGAAACATTGTTTGCCCAAAGTCTATCACGTCTTACACCACCATGTTCATCTTTAACAACAGTGTCTTCTTTATAAATGTAAGGGTCAACCAAACCTAAAGCATGATCTATTCTTACGTTATCATAATTCTTTAGAGAATATGCTATCTTTTCTTTTAAGACTTTACCACTTTCACCTAAAGAACCATCATCATTTAACAATTTTTTAGGATCTAAAACAGGGATTCCCCAAGTTTGAGGACCATTACCCGCGCCACCAAAAGGACAACCTAATTTCCAGTCTTTTAGGAAAGCACCTTGATTTGCCCATACATCACTTTGATTAAAGCCTACCAATAAATCACCAATATAATTAAAACCTATTTCTTTTCTGTGATTATTGCTTTCTTTCAATTGTTTATCGGCAATAAATTGAGTAAACATATTTTTACCGATTTCTTCTTTGTGTTGAGATTTTAATTCTTTATATCTTTCTTGAGCTTTTTTATCTCCGTCTTTTAAGCCTTGAGGTAAGTTTTTGTCAACTTCATTCCATTTTTCAAAATCATCAGTTCCGTTTTCTTTTGAAAGAACTTTGAACAAGCTGTCATTTTCTACCCATTCTTTATTTTCTTTTTTAAAAGTTTGGTATTCTTTGTTTAATTTTAAAGCATCTTTATCTCTTGATTTAACTTTTGATTTAAAAGTATCATAAGCTTCAGTCATAGCTTTATCATATGTAGAAAAAGCTAAATCAAAGTCAGTATAGTTATAGTTTTTATCTTTTGAATCTTCATTTTTAGTTGTTAATTCTTTGTATGTTTTATCAGAAAGAACATTTGCGTATTCTTCTGATTTTAAAGGTTCTAAATCAATAAATAATTGATTCTTAGCAAAAACCTTTGCTATATACGGAGAATTATCTTTTTTACCAATTTCCCCTCCAGGTCCTAATTGAATAGCATTAAAACCATTTAATTTTAAGAAATCAACAAATTTATCAGCGCCTTTAGAATATGGTGAACCTATTGATGTATCACGTTTTTCAGACGGAAAACTCGAACCATGAATAATCATAGACAAGTTTTTAACACCTAAATAATCTAAAGCTTCATGAATAGTTTTTGTATATTCAGGTTTTTCTGTTTCTTTTAATTTTCTGCCAAAATTTACATTATTTCCACGACTTGGCACAATCGGATTTGATATTGCACTAACTTTCATATTAACATGAAATCACCTCAAGATTTTTTTTGCTAGCATGACGTACAATTCACACGTTTTTGTAACAAATCGTTACCTAAATTTCACAAATTTATTTTAAACCTGAAAGATATACATAGAAAGCTTTTAAACCATTTTTTATTTCTGTAAATTTAAAATCAGGAATTTCTCTTAATAATCTTGTATTATCACCTGTATATTCATTACCTAAAGCATCTGATTTTATAGTTATTTCAGACTTAAAATCACTTATTTCATTAACAATATTTGAAATTTCTAATAAACTAATTGAATTAGTTGGCGTTACATTTATAATATTTTCATTTTTTTGTTCATGTTCTATAAAATATTCAATAATTCTGCATAAATCATCAATAAAAAGATAGTCAAAAATAACATTTTGATTAATCTCAATTTTTTCATGCTTCAAATTTTGAGTTATTGCATAAGTTGGAAAACGAAAAGGTTTTTCGTTATATCCATAACAACCAAAAATATTTAAGCACAAAATATCTTTTCTATTTTTTATTTTTTCTGAAATCAATAATTTTGATTTCCCATACAAATCTATGGGTTCAAATTCACCAATAATATCTTCTTTTACTTTATGAAGAGATCTTGATTTACCATACATTGCACCGGAACCAAACAGGATTACTCTCGTATCCTGACCTTTTGATGATAAAATATTTTCAACCATTTTTAGATTATCTTCAATAGTTGTATCCTTATCTTGAACACCTCTTGCACCACCAATAGAGCCACAATGTATGATAAAATCAATTTTATTTTGTTCAAAATATTCTTTAACAGCGTTTTCATCAACACAGTCCAATTCAAAACTTCTTGGCGTTAAAAGATTGTATTTATCTTTTAAATATCTTTTTAAATTTCCGCCGACAAATCCTCCGGAACCTGTTATTAAAACATTTTCGATATTTTTTATCATCATTAAACCCTCAACACATATTTATTGTCTAATTTTATAGCAGGAAGCATTTTTTTATTAATTCCGCCTGATTTTAAAATTTGTTTTATTTTTTTAAACTCTTTTAAAGTAAATAAAATAATATCAAAATCAACATTTTCAAGCTTATCCGGACTAACTTTTTTATACCCCAAAAAAGTTCCTTCTTCTGATTTTTTTTCGAACTTTTTATCACAAATACCAACGATATTCAATTTCGATAAATCATAATTTTCTAATAAAACATGTGATAATAAACCTGCGCCATATAATAAAACTTTTTTATTTTTTAATTTTTTTGATAAAATATCGATATATTTTTGCTCATCAACAGTTTTAAAATATTCTTCCCATTCTTCTTTGTATCTTATGAACCAGTATTTATAATTCTTTCGTGAGGTTTTAACAAGAATATAAGCAAGAATAAATTTAAGTTTTTGTTTAAAACTCAAAATTCTGAAGATTTGCTGAAGATTATAAAAATAACCATCTCTTAAATCCTGATTGTAAATAACAATAGTTTTAAACAAATCAAACAAAGATTTATGAAAATGTCTAAGCCCATCTATAATTTCGATTTGTTTTTTTCTGTCTTTAATAAGTTCAACAGAATTAAAGAACCCGACAGACCAAAACGACATTCTACGTGATAGAGGAATATCTTCCAACTCCATATCTCTCACATACATAGTTTTCAAATCAGGGTTAACACCAATATTAACAATGTCTTTTTTGACAATATAAACATTTGTTTTATCATTAATAACTTTTGCAATCAAAGCCAAATGTGGAAATAAATTTCGAATATTATCGTACATATTTGCAATAACGGTATCTGTTATAATTTTTGTTTTAAAGATACAAGCAGGAGCAAAATTAGCCTGATGAAAAATTTCTGCATCGGTATCTTTGCAAGTTTTAGTCAAAATACAATCAAAATCATTTTCTATTGCATTTTCAACTTCATGCCAGCTATCCCAATTATAAATATCGTTATCACACAAAAGCCAAATATATTCTTTATTTGCATATTCCGTATAAGCTTTTACAATATTAGCATTACCGCCAATATTATGTTTATTTTTAACATGTTTAAGATTCGAATATTTTGAGCAATATTCATTAACAAGTTCATCGGTTCCATCTGTTGAATTATTATTTAATATTGTTATATCAAAATCTTTTATCGGAGAATCTTTAGCCAAAATTTGTTCAAAAGTATATTCCAAATTTTTTGCTCTATTATAAGTTATTAAATATATTTGTAATTTATCTTTTATAGACATTTTATATTCCTTTTTATTTAAAAACTTTTTATCTTAAATTTTAATACCTCTTTTATGGCTATTGCAAGATTTTTTATTTTATTAAAAAAAACTTTCAAATAATTAGAAACTATTGTGTATTTATTATATATAAGATTGCAATAATCCTTAAAAATTTTTTTGATAATATAAAACCATAAACATTTTGTATAATTTTTGTTATAAAGCTCTAAGGTTGGACATTCTAAATTATTTTCTAAATTGCTATTTTCAGATATTTCAATATTATTTAATTTTAAAAAATTTTCAAAATTTTCATATAAATATTTATAATTTCTATTTATACTACTTATATCTATATTTTCATACAATTCCATAATATTTGTATTTTCTGAAAGATTTTTATAATGAGGAATTCCCAAAAATGCACACATTTCTGTAGCTCTTGCATCACCATTGCAACACATAGCAGGAATACCTGAATTTATAGCAAGTATTGTTCCGTGTAATCTAAATCCAATGGCAAATTTAAACTGTTTCATAAAAATTTTCCAGTCTTCTATGTTTGAAAAAATACGGTATTTAAGATTTTTTAATTTTTTAAGTTCAAAAGATGAAAATTCGCTTTCAAATTTGTTATAGCAAATAGCATTAATTATTTTTTCTTCATAAAAATCTTGCATTATTTGAAAATTATTTTCAATATTACTTATTGGTAAATTTGAAGAAAGTACAACTTCTTTAATATCTTTTATATTCGGCTTTGTTATAATCCTGTTTTTACCTGTTTCAAAATAGGACGGACATCCTATTACCTGAACATTTTTTATTCCTAATTTTGACAAAATTTCTTGAGTAAAATATCCTCTAACTCCTATTTTTATACAGTGTTCTGACAAAAATTGTAAAAAATCCGCTAATTCTGCACTCAACATTTTATAAAAATCTTTATTATAAGATGTAAAATAATTTGCACCTAAACCAGCTATTATTAAAGGTTTGTTTATTTTTTTTATAAAATTTTTAATTTTCTCATATGGTAATTTTAATCCATAAGATTCATGTATTCTTATTTGGTCTTGTAAGACAAAAACTACATGTGTCGCTACATTATTTATAAAATCAATATCTTTTTCTTGATTATCAAAATCATAATTATAAATATTTTGAATATGATGCAATGATTTTATATCATTAAAACATTCTTTTATCAAAGAATAAGTTATATAAGAATTGCCTGTATTATAACTGATAGCATTCATAAAAGAAGAAAAATCTTTAACATTTTCCAAAGAAGTAACTATATTGCTATTTATGAAAAATGGAATTTTTTCACTCATAACATATTCTCCTCAAATTCTGCTCTTGGTAAAAACGGTGCCATATCTTCCAAACTTGCTGACATATATGTACCGTCTTCAAGTTTTCTTGATGATAATTTTGGTGCAAAAGCATATTCCTCTATCGTCATAACTTCACACAATATAGGACCATCATATTCTAAAACTTTTTTAATGTCATCTTCCATCGTTTTTGGATTATCTATTCTAATCGATTTTATCCCAAAAGCTTCTCCGACTTTTACAAAATCAGGTACGCTAACACCACTATCAACTCCAGAACCTGTCATATTACCGTTAAAGAAATTCTTTTGAGTTTGTCTTATTGATGAGTATCCATTATTATTTATTACAAACAATTTTATAGGCAAATTATTGTGTTTTATCGTTTGTAATTCCTGAATATTCATCATTATAGAACCATCACCCTCAAGACATATAACTCGTCTATCTTTTGCCTCATAACAAGCTCCGATTGATGCCGGCAAGCCGTAACCCATTGATGCATTTCCACCGTTTAAGATATATCTTTGATTTTCTTTAACGATAGCATTTTGAAATGGGCAAACACATGCTGAACCGTTTGACATTATAAAAATATCATTTTCTTTCATACATTTAGTCAATGTATACGTAAAATGATAAGGTTCTATTTTTTCTCCTTGTTCCTGTTCAGGGTGATTTTCAAAACAATACTTTTCTTTTAAATTTTGACAAAATTTTAGCCAGTTAGCATCTTTTTGTTCCTGTTTTACCTCGTTTACTCTATCCAACATTACAGGTAAAAACTCTCTCAAATTTGCACAAATCGCTAAATTAGGCTTCACAAGAGGTTTTTCAAGCTCTGCTTTATCAATATCTACTACTATTTTGTATGCATTTTTACCAAAATTTTCCCAATTATAACTTACCTGTCTTACATTATTTCTTGTACCTAAACATAAAATTAAATCCGCATTTTGTAATGCAAAATTTCCTGCTCGTTGACCGACAGAACCGATTCTACCTATATATTTTTCATCATCAGTCCGCATTAAATCAAAACCGTTAAATGTAGTTACCACCGGAATTTCAAGGTTTTTAACAAAAGTTTTAAATTCTTCAATTACTCCGGCTTGTCTTATACCTTGTCCTGATACGATTATCGGTCTTTTTGCAGAATTCAATTTTTCAACAACTTCATTTATTGCTAAATCATAAATAGGTTCAGCATTTGGAACAAATTCTATTAGTTCATCTTCTTCAATTACAGATGATTGAACATCTATTGGTATATCAATCCAACAAGGTGCAAATCTACCATGAGTTGCCATATATATGGCTTTATCTAAGTGATATTTAATTTCATTAGGTTCTTTTACGCAAACAGCATATTTAGTTAACGGTTTTACAACAGAAACGATATCAACTTCTTGATCACCTAATTGACGAACTTTAGGATTACAATTATCAAGCATTGTAGCTCGTTTTACCTGCCCTGAAATATATAAAACAGGAACAGAATCAGTCCAAGAACCAAAAACACCGTTCAAACAATTTAATCCCCCTGGACCTGTCGTAACATTAACAACAGCTAATCTTTGATTTACTCTGGCATAACCTTCTGCAGATATAGAACATGCTTGTTCATTATGATTACAAGTATAAGATAAAACTTTTCCTAAACTATTGTTTAAATGCATAGCTCCACCACCGGATACCATAAAAAATCTTTCAACCCCATGGTCTTTTAATCTTTTTGCTACATAATCTGACAGTTTTATCTTTGACAATTTTCACTTTTCCTTATTTACAGACTGACTTAAAATTTTCAAACCTTCTATTGCTTCATCATAAGGTAATTCTGTTAATTCAACATTATAACCTTTATTTTCAAAGTAGGATTTTATTACAGGAATTTTCTTTGATATTCCGCCACTCAAAATTATTTTTGAGTGTTTTTCAGTTTTTCCAAGAGCTTCTATTCCTTTTTCGTATTGTCCTATATAAAATTTTACCAAAGATGCAAGATAATTTCTCAATGTAAAATTATTTTCATTAATGTTTAAAATATTTCCACCATTATTATAATTCCAAGCACTTGAAAAAACAGCCATATCTATATTTAAATCAGCATTTTCTATATCTTTCATTGTTATTTTAGAAAGAATTTGCCAATAATCTTTTTCTGAATTTATTGTTTTTAAAAAATTTATATAAGTATTAAATGCTCTACCCGAAGGAATATGAGTTATAACAGATAAAAGCTTTTCGCTAAAATACGGTCGCTTTTCAGAATCTACGTTCTTAGGATTTATCATTGCAATTTGAGAACCCGTACCCAAATTTAAAGATATAGAAGTTTCGTCATTTCCTGCGCCAAATACAGCACATTGATGATCGCCAAAGCCTGTATAAATTTCAATATTTTTACCATCAATTTCAATATATCCGCCTACTTTAACTTTTGACGTAACTTCGTTAAATTTTATATCCACACAAAAATCTTTAAATAAATCAATTATATCCTTATCAAAAGCTTTTTCATAAATATTATAAAACCCAAGCCCCGCCACCATTGTATCATGGCTGACATTTAAAGATTTTTTATCACACAAGCACAAACAATCCGCAAGCGTTGCCACCTTAAAAACTTTTTCTTTTATTTTGTTTTCTCTTAAAAAATGATACAAATTAAAAACAGGATAACAAGGTCGTAAATTCATACCGGTTTTTTTTAAAAATTTATCACCCAAATTTTTAGATAAAATATCAAAACTTGAACCGCCATCAATCTTATTTAAGCATCTCTCATCTTTCCAACTTATATAATCAGTTATTGGATTATTCTTTATATCTAAAAGAGCAAAACCGTGCATTTGTGAAGATATAAAGACATTATCAATTTTGTATTTTTCATAATAAAATTTGACAATAGCTTTAAACTGTTTTGATATTTCAATCAAATCTATTTCAAATTTTTTATCGTTAGTATTTTTAGCCTCAATAGGATTATGACTTTGAATATCAAAAACTTTTTCCCCATCGAAAAAAGCAGCTTTCACTCTCGATGCTCCAAAATCTATTAGTAAACTTTTTTTCATCCCTTTAAAATTCCTGTTTAATTATTTTATCAATTTCATCAATTAAAGACTCGTTTATTTCCATTTTCAAAAATTTAGTATCTCCTAATTTTGAAATAATAACGAAATTCACAAGATTACCTTCTGTTTTTTTATCTTTTTTTAATAATTTATCCAAACCGTCAAGGCAAACTTCTCTCATAATTGATTTACCCAAAAGTTCTTTTGATAAAGTTTGTGTTAATTTGTAATCTTCATCATTAAGAATACCTTTATCTTTAGCAAGTTTATTTACAATAACCATACCAATAATAACAGCTTGTCCATGAGGGATTTTATAATTTGATAAAACTTCTATCGCATGACCTAAAGTATGTCCATAATTTAAACTTTTTCTATGATAAAGTTCAAATTCATCTTCCTCAACAACAGCTCTTTTTACCGCAAGTGATGATAATATTAAAGGTTTATAACAAGAAAAGTTTTTTACTTTTCCGCATTCAACATTTTTGATATAAATATCTAAAGCCTCTTTTCCACCTGTAACAAGAAGTTTTAGAATTTCGCCCATACCTGATTTTATATCAAAATCTGATAGAGTCTTTAAAAATTCTATATTAATAACAACTTCACTTGGTGCAGAAAATAATGCTAACTGATTTTTGACTTTATTATGATTAATACCTGTCTTTCCACCAATACAACTATCACACATTGAAAGCAATGTTGTCGGATAAAACACCCATTTTATACCACGTTTATAACAAGCACCGGCAAACGCTGCAACATCCTCTGTGACACCACCACCAACAGTTACAAGGGTTTCTCCTTTGGTAAATTCATTTCTTTCTAAAAATGAAATTAGTTTTAAAAACCCATTTTCCAAGGTTTTAAATTCTTCATTTGCCTCAGCAAAGAAAATTCTTTCTTTATCTATTTTTAAATCTTTCAAATACAAATTAAAAACATTTTTATCAACGAATAGCAAATTTTTAGAATTTTCGTCTAATTTGCTTTGAATTTCATTCAAAACATTCGGATTACTTTTAACAGTTACATTATAGGGTCTTGGAGAAGATTTTAAAGTGTATTCAGATAATTCAGAAAAATTATCAGGCATTTGAAAGACTTTATCTTCTATCAAAAAATCAATTGTCATGATGCTTGACCTCCTTCTGCCATAAATCCGCCATCAACAATAATATCTTGACCTGTTATATATGTATTTTGTTCTGAACATAAAAAATAAACTGCATTTGCAATATCAACAGGTTTTGCAAGTCGATTAACAGGAATTTTTTTGCATAACAAGTCTATTTTTTCTTGTGAATTATTTTTTCTTGTCATTTTTGTATCAACAAAGCCTGGTGATACGGAATTAACTAAGATATTATATCTTCCAAGTTCACAAGCCAAAGTCTTTACACAACCGTTTAAGGCGTGTTTACTTGTTGTATACGCTAATCTTCCACGTCGTGTTATTATTCCGTACAATGATGATATAGCAAGGATTTTTCCTGATTGTTTTTCTTTCATAATTGGTGATAAAATTTTTACCAGCTCAAAAAATGATATATAATTTATTTTTGCAGTTTTTTCAACATCCTCAAAAGTCAAGTTTTCTATATCTTTTGGATTATTAAAACCGGCACAATGAATTATTACATCATAATCAAGATTTTTATTTATAAAATATTTTTTTATATCTTCTAAATTTTCAAGATTTAATTCTTTACTTGAAGGTGCAGTAACTTCATATCCGTTATTAATAAAAATTTCTTTTATAGAATTTCCTATATCACCGTTACCGCCGGTTAAAAATACTCGTTTCATTTTTATAAGCCTCTGTTATATATTTTTTTCTTTAAAGTTTCATCATAAGCATATGGAGAATCAATATCATCTATCATTATAGGTTTATCTTTTTTTATTTCATTTATCAAAATTTCTCCATTCATAAGCTCACGACAAGAAATTTGTCCCTTTTGCAAAGGAATTGCCAAGTAGACATCCTCTTCAGTAATAATATCTCCTTTATTTAAGTCTCTTTTTGCATAAACACCTCTTACCAAAGCATTTAAATATTCTGTTTCTTTTTTTAAAGGAATACGTTTTGTATCACTTGAAGCACCGCATAATTCTTTTGCCTTTTGATAAGCTTTTATCCATCTGTCCAAATCTTTTGGAGTTGAACAATACGGGCTCACAGGATGTTCTTCACTTTCAATATCAATATGTCTTTCAAATGTTCTTGCACCTTTAGCATATGCTATCAACATACCCATTTCTATATCTTCATTTTTTTCATGTGTTGAAAATCCAATTACATTATCAGGATATCTGTTCTTTAGAAAATCTATCTGGTTTAAATCAAGTTCATCTTTTTCGCTCGGATAAACTGCAACACAATGATTTATTGCAAGAGGTATTCTTCTGTTTTCAAAGAATTTTACCAAATCATCAATATCTTTAAGCGAAGAACCACCTGTCGAAACTATTACCGGTTTTCTTGCAGTTGCTATTTTTTCTATCAAAACCCAATCATTTATATCTGATGAAGCAATTTTTATAATTTGGATACCCAAATTTATACACATATCAACGGAAGCTTCGTCAAATGGTGTTGACATAGTTATACAACCGACTTTTTTTACGGCTTCAACCATTTGTCCGTAATCATCATATGACATTTTTGTCTTCATTGTTTTGTTGATATATCTTATATCATCTCTACCTTTAAAATCTTTGTGAATAAAATTGTCCACATCTCTGAATTGAAGCTTTATTGCAGCTTTTATATTATTAAATCTAACTATTCTTGAAAAATCAGAAATTATTTTTTTGCCGCGTTCTAAATCTCCCCAATGATTATTGGCAAGCTCCAGTACAAACAAATCTTCAAATATATTATCTCTCATATTCTATCCTTTTTATTTATTTTCTTTTATAAATTTGTGAATTAACTCTGATGTTTTATCCAAATTCTTTTCTGTTAAAGCAGGATATATTCCTACCCAAAAAGTATTATTCATAATATAATCCGTATTTGGAAGCATCTTATAATGCTCTTCAGTTAATTCTTTTGATGATAAAATTTCACTATTATTAATTTTTAATTTTATATCATTTTCCACAAAACTTGGTTGTCTTAAAATATTACCTGCAAATAACTGTCTTGTTCCAACACCATTGTTTTCAAGATATTCTACCAACTGCTGTTTTGTAAATTTACAATTATCTTTTAACGTTATTAAAAATCCAAACCAAGATGGTTCAGCCTTTTCAGAAATTTTTGGCAATATTAAATAATCTTTTAAATCAGTTAATTTTTTGTATAAATAATCAAAATTTTCTCTTCTTTTAGCAATAAAATTATCAACCTTTTCCAATTGAGCAAGACCAATAGCTGCCTGCCAATCAGTTATTTTCATATTATAACCCAAATGAGAATAAACATATTTGTGGTCATATCCAAACGGTAATTTACCGAATTGATGTTCAAAACGGCAGTTACAAGTATTATCATGTCCAGGTTCACACCAGCAATCACGTCCCCAATCTCTATAAGAACGTATTATTTTATTTAACATAGCATCATTTGTAACAACAGCACCGCCTTCACCCATAGTTAAAAAGTGTGCAGGATAAAAACTAAATGTACCTATATCACCTATTGTTCCAACATTTTTACCGTTATATTTAGCTCCCAAAGCATCACATGTATCTTCTATTAACCACAAATTATGCTTTTTACAAAGTTCTTTTATTTTTCCTAAATCATAAACATTCCCCATTGTATGCGCAAGCATTATAACTTTTGTTTTTTCGGTTATTGCTTGTTCTATCTTTTCAACATCTATATTACAAGTTTCTATTTCACAATCCAAAAATATCGGAACAAGACCTAATTGCACAATAGGATTTATTGTTGTAGGAAAACCTGCAGCAACAGATATTACTTCATCACCTTGTTTTACTTGTCTTTCACCCAATTTATATGAAGTAAGCGCTGACAGAGCCAATAAATTTGCACTTGAGCCTGAATTTACTGACAAACAATAATTTACACCTAAATATTTTGCAAAATCTTTTTCAAATTTTGTATTAAATCTGCCTGTTGTAAGCCACATATCAAGTGAAGCATCTATCATATTTTCCAATTCTTCAAAGCCCAAAACTTTTCCTGATGGCGGAAGATATTTAAGTTCTTTTTTCTTAGAATACATACAATTCCAATATAATTTAGCCGAAGCTTTTACAATTTTTCTGAGGATTTTTTCTTTTAAATTCATATTTTCACCTATAGTACATATCTTAAGTCGTAAATATTTTTATCAGCATAAAGATTTTTATTATCAATAAATTCTTTCCAGCCGGTTATTAAAATAATATCAGAAGATTGGTTAACAGCATCTTTCAAATTATCAACGTATTTTATCGGTAATTTATAAATTTTATCAAATAATTCATTTGCCATAGGATCATATGCTGTTAAATTTTTATACCCTCTTTCCAATAATAATTTGATAATATCCAAAGCAGGAGTCTGTCTGACATCATCTGAGTCAGGCTTAAAAGATAAGCCCAATATCGTTAAAGGTTTATCTTTTGGAACATTTTTTTCTATTTTATCTATCCAATGCGGTTTTATTTCTTTGTTTACATCAAGAACACTTTTTAAAATTTTAGCATCATATCCAAATTCTTCTGCTTTTTGAACAAGAGCCTGAGTATCTTTTGGCAGACAATATCCGCCAAATCCACAACCGGGGTATGCATAGGTTTGCATATTTGCAGGATTACCATACCAGCGTTTATCCTCATGAAATATCTTAAATGCTGATTTAATATCAATACCGCCTACAGAATCCGCAATCATTGACATTTCATTTGAATAACTTATTAATGTTGATAAAAACGTATTTGATAAATATTTAATAAATTCACCCGTATTTAAAGTTACAAAATGAACAGGTACATTAAAATTTTTGTAAATATCCGCCATTACTATTTTAGTATATTCATCATTTGTACCAATAACAATTCTGTCAGGATTTATAAAATCATCCCAAGCATGTCCTTCTCTTAAAAATTCAGGATTATTTGCAACATAAACTTCTTCTCCTACTGCAAAACCTTTTTGTTTTATGTAAGGTATAATTTCTTTTTCTGTAGTTGATGGAGGAATTGTTGATTTTGTTATAATTATTTTTTTATCTTCTTTTCCAACATTTTTCAAAACACTATCCAATGCTGATTTTATATATTTTAAATCAGCTCTTCCTTTATCATCAGACGGAGTTCCAACACATAAAATAACTACTTTTGAAGATTTTACGGCATTTTCAAGATTATCGGATAATACAAAATTATTGCCTAAATTCTTTTTCAAAACTTCTTGTAAGCCTTTTTCATAAAAAGGTATTTTTTTATTAGAAATAGAGTTCATTTTTTCTTTATCAATATCAAAACCGTAAACTTTATTTCCTTTTTCACTAAAGCCAAGTGCCGTCGTTAACCCTACAAATCCTAAACCTATAACAGTAATCATCTATAAAAATTCTCTCTTTCTACTATTTTATACCTTCTTCAACTATATATTTTAAAAATCTTTCAACGCCTTCTTCCACAAAAATTTCAGGCTTGTAATTTAAAAGTAATTCAGCTTTTGTTATAATAGGACAACGTCTGTTTGGATTGTCAGTTAAATAATTTTTTTCATCAGAAACTTGATATTTTACAGTTCCTTTGTAATCAAATAATTTTTTAGCTTTAGCCTCATAAATTCTTGCAAGCTCTAAAATTGAAATTTCAGGTTTTGAAATACCGATATTAAATACATCAAATTTACCATATAAAAGGACTTTCAAGTATCCTGTTATAGCATCAGAAATATAACAGAAGGTTCTTGTTGGTTTGCCGTCAGATAAAATCACTATATCTTCATTATTTATAACAGCTTTTGCAAAATCTGCAGGAACTCTTTTATCTCCCAATTTCATTCCGGGACCATAATTATTAAAAGGTCTTGCTAATGCTATCGGCAAATTATATTCTTTTGCGTATTCATAACAAATCGTTTCACCAAATCTTTTTGATTCGTCATAACAAGCTCTTGGGCCTATTGTATTTACATTTCCTCTGTATGTTTCTGGAGTTGGAATATTTTCAGGTGTAGGATCACCATATATTTCTGAACTAGAAAAGAATAAAAATCCTCTTAAAGATTCGTCTTTATAATCATCTAATAATCTTTTTAAGCCCCAGATATTAGCTTCTATTGTTTTTATCGGATATTTTCTGTAAAAAACAGGAGATGCTATTGATGCCATATGTATTACAAAAGAATTTGATTTATCTCTTGAAATTTTTGATAAATCTCCATCAATTATATCAAATTCTTCCAATTCTATTTTTCCGTCTTTCAATATTTCTTGAAGCCAATGAGGTTTTCCAACTTGAAAATTATCAACAGCAACAATTGAATTTATACCAAGCTGTTCTTTATAAAAATTAAAGAAATTTAGAAAATAATACCCTAAAAATCCGCAACACCCTGTTATAAATATATTTGAATTTTCAAATTTTTTACTTTCTTGTTCAATATTTTTGTATATGTTTTCTAAATCTTCTTTTAATATTGAGTTCATTATTTATCTCCAAAATCTAACTGTTTTGCCAAACTGCCCACGGAGCTTTTCCGTTTATCCATAAATCAGTTAATTGATTTTTATCTCTCAATGTATCCATTGGCTGCCAAAAACCGTAATGTTTATAAGCGTTTAATTGATTCTCTTTTGCCAATGTTTCAAGAGGTAATTTTTCAAAAGTTACATCATCACCTTCTCCGATATAATCAAAGACTTTCGGTTCGCAAACGAAATATCCGCCATTTATCCAACTTTCTTCACCTTTTGGTTTTTCCATAAACGAAGTTATCATATTATTTTCTTTTATTACAAGAGCACCAAACCTTCCTGCTAACTGCACGGCTGTCATTGTAATCAATCTCTTTGAAGTCTTATGAGATTTTATAACTTCCGCAATATTAACATCAGACACTCCATCGCCGTATGTTAGTAAGAATGGTTCATTTCCAATATGAGATTGTGCTTTTTTTATTCTGCTTCCTGTCATAGTATTTTCACCGGTATAAAGCATTGTAACTTTCCACGGTTCTTGACGTGTTTTATGTATTTCTACACTATTTTCAACCATATCAACAGTTATATCAGAATATCTGGTGTAATAATTTATAAAATAATCTTTTATTATATGCGATTTATAACCGGTTAAAATTATAAAATCATTAAACCCATAGTATGAATAGCATTTCATAATATGCCAAAGAATAGGTTTACCACCTATTTCTACCATTGGTTTCGGTTTTAGTTCAGTTTCTTCAGATAATCTTGTACCCAGTCCGCCTGCTAAAATTACTACTTTCATCATTTTAGTCCTTGCTTATTTCCATATTTCTTTAACCAATGTCCAAAAAGATTTTCTTACAAGAGGTTTTATTTTTATTTTTGTTCCTTTAAGTAAATCATCATTCAAATATTCAAAAATATTTATATAAAATTTTGTTGTAATAATTACATAATCCGGGTTTAAAGCTTTTATTTTATCCGGAGAACAAGTTTTGTATCCTAAAAATTCCGATTCTTCCATATTTTCGAATTTTTTATCTGAAATAGCTATTACATTCAAACTTGAGAGGTCAAAATATTTTTTTATCAATTCCAAATAAACACCTGCACCATAAAATACAACTTTTTTATTTTTTAATCTCTTCAATAACTTTGGCAATGTTTTATCAAAATTGTGTTTATAAAGATAATTCAAATTAGTTTGTTCATCTTTAACTTCTTCATTAAATACTGTTCTTATATCTTTATTTTCAATTTTTAACTCCTCAAACAAATATTTTAGTATTGGCTTTGCATATTCGTTTGTAATCAAAATAACATCATAATCTTCATTAACGATTTGAGATGGAGCTATAGTTCTTATTCCTAAAATTTCTTTAGAACATTCACTTCCGCATTCACATTCACAATTATTTACACATTCAAATTTTTTATCAGCTATTGCCACAATATTTAAATTGTTCTTAAAATCATAAATCTCGTTTAATTTTAAAAATCCTTGACCTGCACCATATAAAATAACTCTACGATTTCTTATTTCACCCATTGACCATAACAAATCATCATCAAATTTCTTTGTGTTTGTTTTTATTTGAAAATATTTACTTAACACGTTTTACTCCTTTTTATATAATTATAGAATAAACATATATTTTTTAAACGCGCAGTAATTCAGCAATTTTTGGCTGTTCTTTTAAATTATAAAACATTTTCGCAGCATTTTTAAATTCCAAAGGATTTGCACTTACATAAAACTCTTCACATCCGACATTTTCTTGCATATTTAACATACTGCTTTTTTCTAAATCATATTTTATATAATTTGAAAAAATAATAGATGGATCAATAAAAATATCTTCTCCAAGAATATCAGATAATACACTTCGCAAATAAGGATAGTGTGTACAACCTAAAACAATTTTATCAGGGTTATTTTTCATCATTAAGTCAAGATATTTTTTAACAATGTCTTTTGTTGAATCATAATGTTCTTCTCCTGACTCAACAATTTTTACCCATTCAGGACAAGCTATTTCAAAAACTTCCATATCCTTGTTATACTTTTGTATTTCTTTTTTATATATATGAGACTCAATTGTTACAGGAGTCGCAAATACACCAAGATTTTTTATTTCTAATAAAGATAAAACATTAGCGCAAGATTGAACTATCGGATAAATTTTAACATCGTATTTATCTTTTATACTTTCATAGGCAATGGCTGACGTTGTATTACAAGCCATTACAACAGCTTTAATATCTTTTTCCATAAAAAAATCAAAAATATCTTCGGCAAATTCAACCAATTGTGCTTTTGTTTTTTCACCATACGGACTATTTTTTAAATCACCAAAATAGATATAATCCTCATTCGGCATAAGCCTTTTTAGTTTTTCATAAACAGTCAAACCACCTACACCGGAATCATATACAGCTATTTTTTTATTATTTACACTGTTTAAAATAATTGATCACTCCCTCTGCTATGGCTTTTGCTGTTCTTTGCTTTCTATCTTCAGAAATTAATTGTATTCTCTCATTTTCATTAGAAATAAATCCTATTTCAACAAGAATTGCCGGCTTTGTCGTATGGTTTATAACATAAAACTTAGACTTTATCAAACCTCTGTCAGGAGATTCAGTAATATGTTTAGCCAAAGCATCTTGAACACATCTGCCTAAACCCATACTATAATCATGATAATAATGAGTTTCAACTCCAACAGGATTTGTACTTTCAGAAGAATTTACATGAACACTTATAAAAATATCCTCATTCTTTCCTTCTGCAAAATCCACTCTATCTTGCAAAGATAATGTTGAATTATCATCTCTGGTTATATAAACTTTATAGCCTTTTTCTCTCAATATCGCAACTAATCTTTGTGAAACATCAAGTGTTATATCACTCTCTTTAATACCGGCTCTTGTAGCACCGCAATCTATGCCTCCATGACCAGGGTCAATTACAATTATTTTATCACCTGCCCTTTTCTTTGGACTGCTGAATATTGGTATTGTAGGAACAATTTTCTTTTGATTTTCCGGTTCGTTTACGGTTATTTTTATACTTCTGCCATCCATACCTGAATAAACTTTAACCGTACCTGATGGAGTAAGTTTATATGAAACTTTTAATAATTGTCCGACTGTTTTTAATTTTAACCCCTCTATATTTGTTCCTTTTAATGAATTTATGAAACCGGATTCGTTGTATTTATCAGCATTATAAATGGTTAAAACAAAGTCATCAGCTTTTCTGTAAACACTGTAAACAACAGGTGCAGAAAAAGCTAATACAACATCATGGTCTTTACCATTTTTTGAATAATACGTCGCCATCAAATTTGCTTTAATTGTTGATAATGAGGATACATTATATTTTTCTAAATCAGCCAAAAGTAATGTTTCGTTATCCGGTGAATATATAGGAAGATACTTATCTGGTTTATTTGTTTTTAAAACAAGTCTTGCTTTATTTGCTTCAAATTGACCTATTTTTATTGTTTCAGTTTCATTTATTTGATATTCTTTTCCTCTTACTTCACGACTTGTTAGGGTGTTTGGCATATCAAAAACAATCCTTGCAGGTTCTGATAAATATAATGGTTTTTCAACAGAAACCGACCCAAAACCTGATAATAACAAGCCATTAGGAGTTTTGGTAATACTATTCAAATAATATCTTGTATTTAATTTTAAATCTTTTTTAACTTGATTAACAATAACATCACTAAAGGCTGTTGTTACATCTTTCGGAACATTAGATGACGCAAAAGCAGATTGTATATCTTTTAGAGATTTATCATTAACATTTACATTTTGAGGGTTAGAAACAGGAACTTCTCTTTTTGTAATAACTTGTGTTGTCATTGAAGAATATTCATAATAGTCATTTTCACTTTGTCTATCTTCTCTAAAAGTATTTTGAAAATATTCTTCCTTGGCAATTTCTTTATCACCATATTTTATAATTAAATTGTTATTCAATTTATAAATATTTATCTTATCAGGATTATATTTTTCATCCAAAGTCAATACCACTCTTACAATAGCAGGTTCAACCGAATTTTGAGCAATAACAGCATGCGTTACAACACCACCGGAAAAAGTTATATCTTCCTTTTTTGTTGTTAAGATAGCAGAATTTAAATCAAAATAAACTCTGTTTGGATTTGACATTTTAACAAGTTTTATATTATCTGTAATTTCTTTTGTAAAATCTGTTTGAGCAGATATAACAAGCAAAGAAGATGATGTATCAAAAACCGCAGATGTAATTTTTATTGGTTCATGCGCAAATACAATTTGAACCGAAAAAACAAATATAAAAATTAATAAACATACTATTTTTTTCATTAATCTCTTCCCGAAAAATATTATACAACCATTTTTAATATATGAAAAAAAGTTGACCTTTCTTAAAAAAAATTTTAAAATACAGTTATGATAACACCTAAAAGACGTTGGTACGATAGTGAAAGTACAGCAACAGAAATATTTGACAAACTTCATAATCTTGATGAAAATACAAAGAACGTGCTCTCAGCAAATTTAGCTGAAATAATTCAGCAAATAAAAGATTTACACAAAGAAGAAGCTGAACCTGAATTAAGCATAGGACTAGAAAGAGTAATTGGATTATATCATCAGTTTCAAAACAGAAGACGCTGGTACGACCAAAATGACGATGAAACAGCTTATGCAATAAAAACTCTATTTACCTTACCTGAACAGGATTTTTACAACATTGTAGAAGGATTATCTGTTTCTTTAAAATAAAAACTAAAATATTAACGTCAATTTTTAAATTAAAAAGTTGATATTACAAAAGTATTAAAAAATTTTACCGATAATTTTTATACAAAAGAAAAGAGGTAAATATGGCAAGAATACTTGAAAATTTAGTAGGAAGAAGAACAATAATAGTTTCAACCGATGATATTATATCTATTGTACGAGAATATCAAAGAATTACAAGAACAGAAAAAAATTATGAAAATATACGAAAACTTCTAGATAAAAATAATATTTTACTCGCAGAAGATTAAATTCAAAATAAAAGAAGATGACTAAAATTAAGTCATCTTCTTGATATTATTTTCTTTTTATTTCCGTTGTAACACTATATTTTTTGTCTTGATATGTATAAGTTTTTGTATCTTCCGAAGTAGAAACTACACGTTTTGTACAATTTCCGGATTTATCGTAATACCAAGTTGTACCGCCTTTAACAAAACGATAACTACCGTTAGTTTCTTTATATAAAGATCCTCCATTAAGAGAAATATGTTCTCCACCTTGAGTAGAATAACCTGCAACATTTGCATCAATTTTTGGTATTGTACCACCAGAAGCTGCAGCAAGTGTTTTTGGTCTGTTTGTATCATAACTTGTACCGGAATAAGGTTTATTTGTAACAGATATTTTATCAGCTACCCAACTACCACCTTGAGTACCACGTTGTACCCATCTATTATTACTTGTTGTAGTTGAGCCATCAGCATTATACGTAACTTTGGTATTTATAGAAGTTACTCCATAAGAGTTTGTAGCACTAACTTCCGCTAGCTTACCACCACTTCCGTACTTATAATCTACTCCAACACGGCCACTATTACTTGAATTTTCTACAGATTTAATTTTACCATCTGAATTAAAATTAAAAGTACAAACTAACTTATTAGAGCTTTTATCTGTTATAGAAATAGATCCATTACTATTTGTAGAAATATTGTATTTATTCTTATCTAGACCTGATAAATTCGAAATAACAGTATTTTTATCAAGATTTTTAGAATTATTAATCAAAGCATTCGTATCCATAGAGGATTTATTTGTAAAAGACGATAAAATTGCATTAAAACTACGCTTATTTTGACCAGTAGTTACACCATTAGAATTATATATTGAATTACCGATTGTATAAACTCCATTTTCGCCCCATTTATCAATTTTAACCCATTGACCATTATGTTTTACATAACGAGCACCTGAAGCATCTCCTTTTTTCTTACATATATTACCGTTACCATAAGTTTGATAATCTTCATCTTTTTGAGAAATACTACTTGCAGAAGCCGGTTTAGCTTCAGACTTCGTAGTTCCTTTTTTAGGAGATGAATGTTTAGTAGGCGTTGCAGGAGTCTCAGGCACAGTTGAAGCAGGAGCAGGTGAACTATCCGCAGGATTACTATCTGCAGGAGCTGCTTCTGTTAAAGCACTTCCGTCTTCTTTACATTCAACTATTTTAAAATTTTCATATTTATAGAATTTACCATCTTTTGAAAATACTCCAGCCTTAGCAGTTTGAGTATAACCTTCAGGAACTTTATTTGTATCAATTAAAGTTGTAGTACCACTACTGGCAGCAATAGTAGCAGATGTACCTCCAGACACAGTAGTAGTGGTGTTTGTAAATTGGAAACAATTCATTATAGCTTGGAACCATGCACCTATAGAATTTTGCATAGCAGATTGACCTAATCCAAAAGGTAAAGAGCCGGCCGACATTGTAAAATTGAGTAATTTATTTGTTAAGTCATTTAACTGTTGTTGATCAACATTTAATGTTGTATTACCAAAAATGCCACCGTAGCCAAAGCCACCTGATCCTTGAAGACCTCCACCAACAGTTGTTTGACTACTTCCTGCATTATTAGAAGCAGGAGTACCACTTTTTTTACCGTTTAAACCATCTTGAATACCAGCATCAGTTTGAGCTGCATCAGCTTTAGCTTTATCTTCTGCAGCTTTTTTCTTCTGTTCTTCTGTTAACTCTTCAGTTCCGCCAGGATTGCCATTTCCAGGAACATTCTTTGGTCCTTCAATACTCATTTTCGTACCTTTTTATTCACACTTTATAACACATAGGCATGTTACACTTACACCTAAATACATGAAAACATCTGAAAATACTAAATTTACTCATGATTTAAATTTTTTACAAAATGTTACACTACTTACAAATGTTAATTTTTCTTGTTTATTTTTCAAAATTTTATTTGTAACAAACTCTTAACATTTTTCTTCGGATTTTAAAGTTTTTTGGAAAACTTACCGATATATAACTTGTAAGCAAGATAACAGTAAAGATAAAGGGTTGTGTATATGTTAAGAA
>CACZSH010000100.1 GCA_902783785.1 uncultured bacterium
GATTGCGACAAACATTAAATAAACACGAGGATATTAAGAGAGAGTATAAAATATTTCTATTTTATAAAACTTACTTTCGTTATTGCATAACTTATTCGTTTGCATATAACTATTCTTCGACTGTATTAAATTTTCCCTAAGTTAATGTATAATTCCCTTACTCTTATATAAAGTTCATGACTTCTAAATTATTGCCTTATTTTTTCAAATTTGTTAAATTATTTTAATAAAATTTTTGTTTGTAGTAATATAAAACTATGAATATAGCATTACCTTCAAATTTTCAAATAGCTTTAATTTTGACAATAATTGCAGGTTTTTCTACCCTTTTGGGTGGTGCTATAACATTTATTGTTAATAAGAACAATTTGAAAATTTTATCTTTAGGTTTAGGTTTTTCAGCAGGTGTTATGATATTTTTATCATTTACTGAAATTCTTGATACTGCCAGAGAATCTCTATCTATTGTGTATCCGAATAATTTTGAATGGATTACTATTTTGAGTTTTGTAGCAGGTATTTTACTTGCAATTGCAATTGATTATTTTATTCCGGATCATATTGAATCTGATTTAATAGCACCAAAAGCTCATCATCATAATAAAAATTCGGATGAAAAAGAAAATTATATTGAGGAGAGTCAATGTACGGGACAAAAACCTCAATGTAAACACGTAATAAAACGTGCAGGAATTTTTACTGCAGTCGCTGTTGCACTACATAATTTTCCTGAAGGCATGACAACATTTTTTGTTACAACTCAAAATATAGCTATTGGAGCTTCTATTGCACTTGCAATAGGTATTCATAATATTCCTGAAGGTATTTCAATAGCACTTCCTCTTTATCATGCGACAGGCAGAAAAAGAGTTGCAATGCTATATACGTTTATTGCAAGTATTGCTGAACCTATCGGTGCTTTATTATGTTTATTTATTTTTCATCTGTTTGTTCCTGAAATATTTATTGGTGTACTTTGTGCAATGGTTGCAGGAATAATGATTTATATATCTTTTGACACCTTATTGCCTCTTTCAAGAGAATATGGCGAATGGCACATGTCTATTACAGGTGTTATTTTAGGTGTTATTATTATATGGACAAGTTTATTATTGTTAGAGTAATATAGTTTAGTACAATTTATAGGAGAAATTATGAAAGAACTTTCACCATTACAAATCGAGAGATTAAAATACCAACCTAAATTACCGGAAAGCTTAAAAGCAGGTATAAACAAGTTGGTTTGCGTAGAAAAAGAAAAAACAGAAGCCGTAAAAGATAAAGAACAAATTAAAGAATTATTTAAAAATACTTACGGTCAATCAAGAGTAGAATTTGTTTCTGGTTCTGAAGCAAAAGCTTCTGAAGTTAAAAATGTAGGTGTAATTTTGTCAGGCGGACAAGCTCCCGGAGGACATAATGTTGTTGCCGGTTTATATGATGCTTTAAAACAAGCAAATCCTGAAAATAAATTATACGGATTTTTAGGCGGCCCTTCTGGTATTATAGACGGTAAATATATAGAGTTTACAGATGAATTTATCGACAAATACAGAAATACAGGCGGTTTTGATATTATAGGTTCGGGAAGAACAAAACTTGAAACTGAAGAACAATTTAAAAAATCGTTAGATGTTTGTAAAAAACTAAATATTAGTGCAGTTGTAATTATCGGTGGAGATGATTCAAATACAAATGCTGCATTATTGGCAGAATGGTTTGTTGCTCATGATACAGGTATTCAAGTAATTGGCTGTCCAAAAACAATTGATGGCGATTTGAAGAATGAACAAATTGAAATTTCATTTGGTTTTGATACTGCAACAAAAACTTATGCTGAACTTATCGGAAATATTCAAAGAGATGCAAATTCTGCTAAAAAATATTGGCACTTTATTAAAATTATGGGAAGAAGTGCTTCTCACGTTGCTGTTGAAGCTGCATTACAAACACAACCTAATATTTGCTTAGTTTCAGAAGAAGTTGAAGAAAAGAAAATGTCTTTAGGTCAAATTGTTGAAAATATGTGCAATATCATTTGTAAACGTGCTGAAATGGGCAAAAATTTTGGTATAGTAATTGTTCCTGAAGGGCTAATTGAATTTATTCCTGAAATGAAAGTACTTATCTCAAGCTTAAATGATTTAACTCATGATTTAGAAAAAGATGAAAAATATCAAAATGCACAACCTGAAGAAAAATTCCAAATCATTGTATCTAAATTAGATGAAAATAACGGAAAATTATTTATGAGTCTTCCAACATTAATTAAATCTCAATTATTAATGGATAGAGATCCTCACGGTAATGTTCAAGTTTCAAGAATTGAAACAGAAAAATTATTGATTGAAATGATTAGAACAAGATTAAACGAATTAAAAGCAGAAGGAAAATACGTTGGTAAATTCTCAGATCAAGCTCACTTCTTCGGATATGAAGGACGTTGTGCTTTTCCATCTAATTTTGATGCTGATTATTGCTATTCATTAGGTTTTAATGCTTTTGCTCTAATTAATTTTGGTTTGACAGGATATTTATCATCAGTTAAAAACTTAATCAAACCTGCAAACGAATGGGTAGCAGGCGGTGTTCCTTTAACAATGATGATGAATATGGAAAAACGTCATGGTGAAATGAAACCTGTTATTCAAAAAGCATTAATTAAACTTGACGGAAAAGTATTTAAAGCTCTTGATGCTATGAGAGAAGAATGTGCTTTAAATGACAGATACTTATTCCCTGGCGCAATTCAATATTTTGGACCAACAGAAGTTTGTGATCAAACAACTGTTACTCTACAAATTGAACATCAATAAAATTTATTTTGATTTAATAAATGAAAAAGAAAAGAGGTCAAGTTTACTTGACCTCTTTTCTTTTGGAACTTTTACTTTAAGAAATAAAGAAGTTTCTCTTAACTTGAAATTTGTTTTGATCTTGTTTGCTGGTATCAATTGATGGATTACTTTGAATTAAATTTTGATAACGTTCTTTTTCATTGTTATCCATCATTTGTTGAAGTGAGTCAAGAGTAATTTTATTTTCAGGAGAATAATTATCTAATAAATAACCTATAACTTCAGATTTTAATCCACTTAACGCTAATCCTTTGATTTCCGGTAAGGTTGCAGTTTGTATAAGTTTTTTAATTGCAATTTGTTGCTCTTTAGGATTTAAAGTTTTTACTTGTTTTGCTTTTTCAATAGTATTAGCATTGCTTGTTATAATTTTATTAATACGGACAGTAGCATCTGTTATTGTTGCAGACGATACTTTTGGTGAAGACTCAGAAATATTGGTGTTTGAAGACTCGTTTGAAGAAGATTTAGTGTCTGTATTATTATTTTGTTGTTGTTTATTTTCGTAATTTGTTTTAGCTTCTTTTAATGCTTCTTGAACACTATCATATCCTGAATTTTGTAATTGGTTTATAAAATTATCACGATTTGCATCGCTGTATTCATAAACGTGTTTTGCCATTTTTTTCAAGGCTTCTTCATCGCCTGAATCGTAAACTCTTTGCCCGATTGTGCTTTGAATTTCTTCATCTTCGTATTTTTGAACATTATCAGCGACTGAACGGTTATATACTCCATTTTCGTCAATTTTACGAGCTTCATCGTCTACGTATAATTGATTTTCTTTTATGTATTTATAACCATTGCGACCTTGTTCATCTAATACGGCATCTCTAATTTTTGAATCAGCTGCTGCAATTGTCTGATTACGATTATCAACCATTTGTTTTTGTTTATTTTTATCGTCAACGACAGTTTCTGTATTTACTAATACAGTTGCAACATCTTGTGCATCTTCCGTTTTGATTGTATTATCTCTTATCTTTGCGTCAAAAGCATTATGTATACCTTCTGCTTGACCGTTACTTAATGTTTGTAAATCTAGTTCTCCGACACGTCTTAATGCAGATTGTACATCTCCGTCAAGAAGATCCATTTCAATCATTCTACAAGCACTTTCGTTACATATTGTTACTTGGTCATCTCCAACGACTGAAACATGTGCATTTTGTAAATCACCGGCTTTTGATTGCAATTGTTCTTTTATTTTAGATGCTAATTGTTTATCTCCGTTTGCTGCTTCTAATAATGCTTGATTGGTATTTGTAGAATTTGCTGTTGCTTCTGCATATTTTTTTGAAGCTAAAGCAGAGTTCATCTCAATAGCTGTTTCGGTAACGTGTTGAGCGTTATCGTCGTTTATATTGTGCATGTTTTGAGCGGCTTGTTCAACAAAGTGGTCTTGTGTTCCGAAATCTATTGCCAAGTTTGCTGCAGAATCAATATTATCTCTTTGATTTTGAGATGATAAAGCAGGTTCTGTTATAGCTGATGTTACAGCTGATTGTACTACCTCTTGTTGTGCTTGTACGGACTCACGAGATTGTACAACTTGTGATTGCATTTCTGTTCTCATTTTTTTCTTAAATTGTCCTGCTACTGATACTAAATATTGACCTGCTTCTGAACCTCTGTCAGTATTTTTTAATAACTCTTTAAATTTAGCTTCACGTTCTTCAGGAGAAAGTTTCATAAATACATCTGTAACATATTTTTTCATCAACGCATGCTTTTCTTCGGTTGTTTGTGCATTTTTATATTCTTCTCCAAGAGTTGCTTGCAATTCTTCATCTAAAGAGTTTCCGTCTTTTACATAACCACGTTCACCAAAGAATGCATCTCTCGTTCTTGTAGAACCATTTGCCATTGTTTCGATAACTTTACCGTCAACATATTCTACATTTGCTATTCTTTGTTTTTTACTGATTTTCGAACGAGCTGAGCTTTCTTCTTCCGGAATGTCCTCTATTTTTGATGTTCCATCTTCATAAAATTTTTGTATTTTACCGTCAGGGGTAAAGGTTATTTTAATAATTTTTTCTCTTTCAGGATCAATAGTTCTATTGCCAAATTTAGCAATTCTCTCATCAGCTTGCGTTAATGAAGTTTCTAAGAAATTATCCACTTTTGATGCAGAAATACCCTTAAAAAAGTCAAATTTAGGTGTATTTAATTTTAATTCATTTGTTTTTTGCTGAGGTTTTACCTGACCTGACGTTGTTATATTTTGAACTGCATTTTGAGTTAAAGTTGGTTTGAAACCCCAAAAATCATTATTATTTTGATTTGTATTACCAAATCCAAATACAGAATTACTGTTATTGCTTAGAGAAGAACCGGTATTAAAACCAGACTGATTCATAAAATCTATGTTAAAAGAAGGTTTGCTTTGTGTAGCAGAAGGCGAAGCCTGAGGAGCAGGCTGTGAAGATGTTTGAGGTGTGTTGTCTTCAAGAATGCTTCCGCTCGGATTATTTAAAGTTGCTGTATTTTGGTTATTACCTGAAAAATCTATGACAATAGAGTTATCATTTGCAAATTTGATAACGTCAGCCATTGTCGCATTTTGCGGCAAATTATATTGTTGTTTTATTGCTTCTAAAGATAAACCAATACCCATAGTTAGCCTTTATATTACATAGACCTCATGTTTATAAAGTTGTTCTTTCTATATTTTTTGATAGTTAATCAAAAGTATTTTAAAATTTTTTACAAAATTTAACAATGATGAATTCCAAAAAATTTTAAACTTATAAATGCGGACAAAATTTTATAAAATTTTGTCCGCAAACTCTATCTCTTAATTTATTTAATTACAAAAATTGTATGATTATACTTTTTTAGCAGCCATATCTTCTTGTTTGTAATTTGATAATTTTGTATTTAAGTATGCAATTGTTTTAGGATAATATTGTTGTAAATATTGAACTCTTGGCGCTAAGATTTCTTCGGTTGTATAAGAATCTCTTAAAGCATTTGATTCAGCAACAACTTCACCTAAGCCACCCCATTTACCGGCATAATGGTCTTTTATTTGTATAAAGTAACCTACATGGTCTCTTTGAGGATTTGGGAATGCTTTGTTGTATGCATCTTTTTCTTCTGAATATATTTTTTGTAATTCTTTATCTGTTGTTAATGATTGTACTTCCATGTATGATTTTGATTTTCTAAAATCAATAGCATGACCGCCTTCGTGAAGTACACTGAACAAATCATCTATTGTATCTATTTGTTTTTTATCTGGGAACATACAACAGTCATTTGTATCTTTAATACCTTTTAAATTTTTAACTGTATCAGTTAAAGCCAATATTTGTTCAGCAGGCATTTTCTTCATCAAGTTAACCATTGATTTTTTATCACCTGTAATTCTGAAACCGTCTTTCGTTTCTTTTAAATTTGCAGCTCCTGATTTATCAAATACTATTGTTGTTTTTTCTTCTTTACCTCTTTCTTGAATAGTTACTTGATGAGGATCAAATGTCATTTCCCAAACTTTATCTCCGTTAGATGAAATAATTTTGTTATCACCAACTCTTTCCATAGTTTTATTCAAATTCATCAAAACATTACCGTCTTTATCAGTAATCTTATATTCAAGAATTTTATTACCTTTATCATCTTGTTCTAATATGTATTTTGTTTTTGTACCATCTAAAGATTCCATGTCTTTGTGAATACATTGCATATTATCATTGTTTTTGAAAACTTTTGTTTTACTAATTACTTTTTCTGTTCCGTTTGGATAAACATATTTTTGGTCATATGCGCCTGTTATTTCAGAGTGTGTCATGTACTCTTTTCTAACAATATTATTTTGTTTATCTCTTACAATTCTAACTTCATCTGTTACTAAAGGATAACCTTCTTTATCTATTTCATTTCTTACTTTTGTTGTTGTGTTATTTCTGTAATCTTCGGCTTTTATAATCATATACATTTTGCCTTTTGATTCATATACATATGATTTTTCTTCACCTGTTTTATTCATGTCTTTATCATAATATTCACTTTTTGAAGAAAAATCTTTTAAATCAGCTTTCAATATATAACTGTCTTTAGGGGTATACATATCTTTTTCAAATGTTAAAGATTTAATATTTCCCTTACCAACAGTATTAATCATATTTTCTTTAGCAGTATTAATTTTTACTTGAATTTCAGGTGTAAATTCAGGTTTTCTAGGTTTTTTCTTTCCTCCGCCTCTATTCAATTTTGAAAGTATTTCAATACCCGGAGTATAAGTTGCTATAGGGTTTGTAACTGTTGTGCTTCTTTGGAATGTATCTTTTGCTAATCCTTGAACCATTTTAGGTTGGGGTACAGCTTTTTGAAATGATACAGGAGCTGTAATTGCTTTTGATACTGAATTAATTGCACTTATTGCCATGTTTTAATCTTCTTTCTTTACCTACACTACTTACCTATATATAGAAACTCCTAAATATAATTTTTTGCTTATTTTTTATATATTATTTACATTTGTTAATAAATTTTCCATGTACAATATAGAATACAAATTGTGAGGTATATTATGGATTTTGAAAAAAGTATTCCGTTTGATTTAGGATTTAATCAATATATTCAAAGTTTTGCCGCTAATATTGAATATGCATATTCTGAATTAAACAGTTTCGTAAATTTAAAAGTTAAAACATTACAATTTCAAAAATTATACAAATTTATTAGCGGAGAAATTGATTTGTATATTAATTTTTATATAGGTTGTTTGTTATGGGCATGCTATATAAAACAATTTGAGAATAAGGAAATTACAGAAAATCCTGTTTTAGGTAAAGAACTTTCTGATGATGAAAGTTTATATACACTCAATTATTTGAAAAATTATCTTCCAAAATTTGAAAAAGATGTAAAATATTACCTTCATAAAAATATCAAAATTGATAGTAAATATTATGATTTAATCAATTTGTATGAAAAATTTTTAAAGATGAATAAACATTTTACAAATACAAAAACTTCATCTGATTTAATTTTACCTTTTGAACTTAAAAATCCTGATTATGACAAAATTTTAACCACAATACAAGATGTTGTTGAAACAGGAGATTTCTCTCCATTAAGAGAATATTTAGATATTCTTTTGGAAAGTGAAAAATAAATTATTCTTCAATAACTCCATACAAATCGTAAGCATCGGAATTTGTAATTAAAACCTGTTCTATATCACCAGGAACAACTTGTTTTTTTGTATCAATATAAACAAGTCCGTCAATTTCCGGTGCATCATGCTCACTTCTTGCAACAACAAGTCCATTATCAGCAAAACTTTCTATTATGCATGGCAGAGTTTTGCCAATATATTTTTTATTAAGTTCTGTAGAAATCTTTTGCTGTAATTTCATCAATTTATCATGTCTTTGTTTTTTAACTTTTGCTGAAATTTGTTGTTTCATGCTATAAGAAATAGTATTTTTTTCCCTTGAGTACTTAAAAACACCCATTTTATCAAATTTCATTTTTTTGACAAAATTATAAAGATGTTGAAAATGTTCTTCTGTTTCTGTCGGATAACCGACGATAAATGCTGTTCTTATAGTAACATTTTGTATTTTATCTCTTATTTTATTAACCAATTCTTCGTAATCAAAAGCCGGTCTTCTCATTGCTTCAAGAATATCTTTATGAGAGTGTTGTAAAGGTAAATCAACATATTTTACAACTTTATCAAGTCTTGCGATTGCATCTATTAATTCATCTGACATATGCGACGGATAAGCGTACATTATTCTTATCCAGCTCAATTCGTCAATCTTGTTTAACTCTTCTAACAGTTCAACTAACTTAACTTCACCGTACAAATCAATACCGTAACTTGTTGTATCTTGCGCAATTAAAACAATTTCCGTACAACCTTTTTTAGCAATATCTTTTGCTTCTGCAACAATATTTTCAATAGGTCTTGATTGATATGCACCTCTTAAATTAGGTATAATACAATAACCGCAATGATAATTACATCCATCAGCTATTTTTATATATGAACTTGCGCCAACAGTTATTTGCTGTCTTTCAACATTTTCAGGATAAACATATTTTGGTTTTATGTTAACATCAGAAATAAATTCATAATCTTTTTTATCAATATTTTCAATAACTTCGACAATTTTATTAAAATCAGAAGTTCCTAACATAGCAGAAATTTCAGGAATTGCCTGCTTTAATTCATCTTTGTGCTTTTGTGGAAGACAACCTGTTACGATAACTTTTTTACCGTCCTGTATCATTTGTAAAATAGATTGAACAGATTCTCTTTCTGCATCATTTATAAATGAACATGTATTTATTATAACGATTTCAGCATCTTTATCGGTATCATCAAGAGTAATTTCGTATCCTTTTTCTGCAAGCATACCAAGCATTAACTCTGAATCTACCAAATTTTTTGCACAACCGTGATTTATTAAAGCTATTTTTTTCATACAAAAATTCTACCATGAAAATTTAAATATTTAATAAGACATTAGGATAATAATACTAAAATAAGTACTTACATTTTAAAAATAATCAGCTATAATGAATTTGTGCCTGTAGCTCAGTCGGATAGAGTGTTGACTTCCGAAGTCAAAGGTCGTGAGTTCGATTCTCATCAGGCACATTTTATAAAAATGGATACAATTTTCATTGTATCCAAATAATTCATTAATATTAGAAGTATTAAAATTTTTTAAAATAAGCAGTTTTTCATTACAAAATAATTTTAAAAATTTTTGAAAAACTGCTTTAGGAAAGACAATAGGTATACTAATGTTAGGTGTACCTAACATTAGTATATATTTTTTCTCATTATTTTACAACATTTTGTTAGGTAAACTTAACAAAATGTTACTTGTTTTGACTTTTCATAAAATCTATAAACTTTTCAAATGCTTTTTGAGATATTACGTGTTCTACTTTACAGGCATTTTCTTCTGCTTCTTCTTTTTCTAAACCAAGGATATTTTGAAAAAATTCATACAACACAGAATGTCTTAATGCAACAGATTCAGCTATTTTTAATCCGACTTCTGTTAATTCTATCGGTATATTTTTTTCGTACTTTATATAACCTTTTTGTGCTAATCTTTGCAAAGCTTCTGTTACAGATGCTCTTGAAATATCTAATTTTTTAGAAATATCAACAGCTTTTATTTGTTTATTGTGTTTTGTATATTTGTATATGATTTCTAAATAGTCTTCAACGCTTGACGAGATTGATTGTCTTTTCATAAAGTGATTATATAATAAATATTTAAAATTTATAACTATTCTATTTTTTTTTAATTTAATGTATAGTATTAGTATGTTATTATATTTATAACTGATGTATAAATAGTTAAACGTAAGGAAAAATTTTGACAAACAGTTTTGACTTTTTTGAAAATCAAGATACTAATTTTAAAAATTCTCCTATTATTAAAGAGAGAGTATCTTTGATTGCATCTCATATGTATAAACAGTTTTTAAACTACCAAAAAGCTGCCGAAAATACAGCTGAGATTTTTGGACAAATGATTGAATGTATGGAAGCTGTTGTTGAATCTTTAAAGCAAACTTTTGCTTCTCATGGCGTAGCAACTCAAAATATTTACCTCGAAACAGATAGTAAAAAAACAATAGCTGTTTTAACAATTTTTTGGCAAAAGTTTAGTTTTACAACAAGATGTAATTATCAACCTCAAGCCTTATACAGAGAAAATGATGCCTCTGTTCAATCCGGAAGAATAATGGCTGTAAAAGGTAATTATAATGAACTGGTAAAACAAGCGCAAACACATGAAGATGAAATGAAGACACTTTTGGAAGAAGAAATTGCGTCTTTATATGTTCCTGATAATAAATCTTCTCAAACAATTTGCAAAGTAAAACATCTTGCAAACAGAGAATTCTATATTCCTCATATTGATGCTGCAAGAGAGTTTACACTGAAATGCATAGAAGTCGTTTGCGGAAATAATATTTATCATGAAGAAGGTGTTAGAAAAAGCTTTAATATATAAAGTTTTTTATAAGTTTTACAACTTCTTATTATAAAATCTTGATTTATAATCTTGCAGAAACTTCTGCAACTATTCTTTGAATATCAGAACCGCCTACCATGACTTCTAAAACAAATCTTGGGTTTGAATATAGAGTTTCGCTATATTCCATTGTTGTTATATCAAAGATATCAAATTGAAAGAAGTCTTCACCAACATATACAAGTTTTCCGTATTCACTTCCACCTGCATACTTCATGAACATATATTGACCTTCTAATTCTTTTAATTTTTCTGCAAATTTCATACGCCCTACTTTATATTAGTATTCATTCTCAATACTAATATATTAGTGATAATTTTATGAAAGTCAAAATGTTATTCCATATTTTTTAATTTCAACTGATGCAAAAAGCATTTTTTTACAATAAAATCAATATCTCTATTTGCAATACCGATAAAAGTTAATGCATATGTATACATATTTTCATCCTTTACTTGTTTAACCTTTGTATAAACAAGTCTTGCAGAGGTTTCAATAACTTTTTCAGGAAATTGAATTGAAATAAAAATTTCTTCATAATCTTTTATCTCATAATCAGTAACAAAAGATATTCCATTTCCGCAAAGATCTCTTGAATTCACTTCAAAAGTATCTGTTTGAGCATTTAATATATCTTTTACTACTTTAACCGTTAAAGGAACTGACACATCTGCCCTAAAAAACTCTCTTCTTTGAGAATGTTTATTGTTTACAGGGTATGTAAGCATATATACAATAAATTTTTCATCTTTTACTGTTGATAAAATTTTTGAGTCAGCATAATAAACTCCGTTATTTGTGTAAACATAAACTTTAACCTCTGTTCCCACCGGAATATCTATGGCTTTTTGTTTATCTATACTTGAATACACAGTAATAGCAGAAGATGTAATAGAATGAACCTTACCTTTTATTTTGTGCGGTTCATCATTAAAATCTCGAAACCTTATTTCAAACTTTTTGAATTCATCATATTGTTGATATATATCTGACATATGTATATTATACATTAAAATTTTAAATTTTAATAAAATAAATATTTTAAAAAATATTTATTAACAAAAATTTATTTAGATATAAATTTACGAGGTGGAACACCATTTTTCCAATTTTCTTCAATTTGTTCTAAAGAAATCCCTTTGGTTTCTGGAACAAAAAAGTATACAAAAATAATACACAAAACAGAAACTATTCCAAAAATTGAAAAAGTCCAAGCTCCACCTATTCTGTTAAGTAAAATTGGAAAACTTGCAACAACTAAAAAGTTAAATGCAAAATTTGATAATACACAAATACTCATAGAAAATCCTCGAATATTTAAAGGGAAAACTTCTGAAACGAGAATAAATGCTACAGGTCCTAAACTCATTGCAAAACAAATAATATATGTTACTAAACATGAAACAGAAATCCATTTTGCATATTCTGCAAGTATATCTGCAAAAGCAAAAGAGCCTGCAAGAGCAAATAAACTTATCATAATTCCTGTTAAACCAAAATATAATAAAGGTTTTCTGCCTAATTTATCAGTAAAATAAATTGCAACAACCGTCATTAGAAAATTAACAACACCTATTCCTGCTGTTGCATAAATAGCTGTAATATTACTATCAAAACCTGCTGATTTAAAAATTGTAGGTGCATAATAAATAATTGTGTTGATACCTGTACAAATTTGAGTAAACATCATACCTATACCAATGGCAAAAGGCATAATCATCCACTTTTTGAAAACAAATTTATTATTATTATCATTAACGGATAACAAATTCTTAATTTCATTAATTTCCTTTTCAACATTAATATCCGGTTCAATTTTTAAGAAAACAGCTTTAGCTTCATCAATTCTATTTTTACTAATCAACCAACGAGGAGTATCTTTCATAAATAGCATTCCAATAAATAAAATTAAACCTGGAACAACACCGGCAAATAACATCCAACGCCAAGTATAGAATGAATGAGCAAAAACAACATTTATAAAATATGAGAATAAAATACCTGAAGTGATCGCCCACTGATAAAGAGAAACCAAAGTACCTCTCAAATGTTTTGGAGATATTTCAGAAATATATAACGGAACAATAAAATTAACAATACCAACAGCCAAACCAACAAAAGCTCTAGATAGAATTAAAATAATAACATTTGGTGCGAATGCACACATAATAGAACCTAAAATAAAAATAACAGCTGTAGCCATAATAATTTTTTTACGTCCGAAAATATCAGCAAGAACACCATTTGTCGCAGCACCAACAACAGCACCTATTAAAACTGAACTAACTAAAATTCCCTGTAAAGAATCTGATAAATTCCAAGTTTCATTAATAAATAGCAAAGCACCCGAAATAACGCCTGTATCATAGCCTGATAAAAGTCCTCCTAAAGATGCAATTACAGCAATTACATATAACCAAAAATATTTCATATAAATCCTTTCATAAATTGTTATCTATAATTATATACAAAAGATTTTAAATTTAATATAAGCATAAAATAAAACATACAAAAACAATTAATTGACAAAAAAAAGCTAGTATATTAAAATAGACATACTAAAGGCGGATTGTATTAAAAATACACATTTGACGATTAAATAATTAAATGGGCCTCTGGCACTCTGCCGAAAAAAACGATTGATTATCGTTTTTTGAGAGGTGGTAGACGCACCAATTGTCAAAAGGATTTGACAATAAAACAAACAAAAGGATGTTGAAAATTTGACAATTAAACAATTAAATGGGCCTCTGGCGAAATTGGTAGACGCACTAGACTTAGGATCTAGCGCAGCGATGTGTGAGAGTTCGAGTCTCTCGGGGCC
>CACZSH010000101.1 GCA_902783785.1 uncultured bacterium
AATGTTGTTGTAAAAGTTTTGATAATACCAACTGGAAATGTTAGTATTCAACAATCAGGTGAACTTTATGAAATTATAGAGGAATAATTCTATTTAACTAATGCCATTATTATTTTATAACATTCTTCCACTTTTGATGGATTGTGTTTCAAGACATAATCTATTTCGCGAATTAAATCATCCTTTGATTTTTTATGTTCGAAATCAAATACGTCTAAAAATGATACATCTAATATCTCTATAATATGTTCAAGATTCATCAATGAAGGATAATTTTTTCCATTTTCTATATTACTTATGGTTGTTGGATCAATATTTATAAGTTCAGCTATTTTTTCTTGTGAATAGCCTTTTCGTTTTCTCAATTCACGTAATCTTTTGCCTAATAATATTTTTTTATTCATTAAAAACCCTTTTGTTCTATTGTACACATAACAAGCATCTTTTTTAATGGTGTACAAATCATTAAACATGTTGAAAAATGAGTTGATTTCATATAACATTAAATAAAAATCATAAAAGTAACAAAAAGATGAATTCAAATCATAAAGTATTAATATTCAAACTTATAACAACAATCCTTTTAACGGCAATATGTTTATTTGTAACGAATAAACTCTGGATAAAGTTTTATCCTACAATAGTTTCCTTAAATATAGACGGAAATGGAAAAATAAATATAGAAGCTCAATTAAACAAAAAAGATGATACTGAATTTAAAAAAGTTAAAGCAGAAGATATCACGTTATATTTAAAAAACAATTCTGAGATAAAATTAAACATAAACAGGGCAAAATATCCTAAAAGACTAAAATTAAAATTTAATATTTCAAGTTCCGAGAATTTATCAAACATATATATCAATAAAATTTATGTACAAAAGCACCAAATTAAAATAAAAAACAAAAATGATTTTATTTCAAAAAATGCAAAAATAGTTATAAACAAAAATACCTTAATCATAACACCACAAGAATATAATTTTGAAATAATTTGTTTGGAAAAATTAAACATAAAACCTGATATAAAAATACATTTTTACGTTGTTACAACAATATTTATTCTTATATTTTTAATAATTTACAAATTAATAGGCTATATTTGTAATTTTAAAGTATATAAAAAGTATCCCACAATTGAAATAATATTTTTAATTATATTTTTTGTAATACTATTTATCCCAATGTCAAAAATTGATACTGCCAAAAATATGGCACAAGAAAATAGAATGATAGCAACATTTCCATCAATTATTAACAACGATAAAACTTTAAATAAAAATTTTGGAATAGAATTTAATAATTGGTTTAATGACAGATTTTTCGGAAGAAGTGCTTTGATAGAATTTAATGTAAAAATAGAATGCCAATTAAACAAAAATTATTGTGGAAATGAATTAGCAACATTATACAAAGATAAAAATATCATATATTTAAACCGTTCTTGGGGTTTAGCACCACTGACAAATAATAAAGAAAACATTTTAAAAGCATATACTAAAAACATAAATAAATTAACCGAATTTTGCAAAAACAATGATATAAAATTGTATATTTTAATCGCTCCAAGACAAGTTGATTTCTTTGATAATTCAAATTTATATGACAACAGAAAAGACCAACCTGATCCAGCAGATGAAGTTATTGAATATTTAAAAACAAATACAAAAGCAAATATAATATACCCAAAAGATATACTGTTAAAGGAAAACAAAAATCAATATACATTTTTTAAAACAGATAACCATTGGACAGAAAAAGGTGCATTTATTGGTTATCAAGAATTAATGAAGGTTATTAATAAAGATTTTAAAAATATTTCTATAATAGAGGAAAAGACATTAAACAAAACTTACGATAATAAAGTTCATGGAACATATGGTGATGGGATTAATCAAATAGGTCTATCCAAAAATACTGCAAAAAAAATGATGGATACAAAATATTTATATTATAAAAACCCTCTTTATAATCAACTCAAAATCAGCAATTATACAAGTCGTACAGATTTTCAAAAAGAAAACGGTGATTATGAATTTTTCTATAAAAAAGGTCTAAACAAAAAAACAATAGTTATAGGCAATTCTTTTTCTGAAAGTTTAATGAAATTTTTACCTTATAGTTTTGAAACAACAATTAGGTTAGCAGATCATATTGGCAAAAGAAATTTAAATTTTGATGTATACAAAAATCTTTTATTGGATGAAAAACCTGATATTTTAATTTTATGTTTTCAAACAACTTACATGTTTAATTTATTAAACCTTTATCCTAACGAATATTCAAGATTTGGAGATGAGTAAAAATGTTATTTAGTTCAATGACTTTTATATATTTATTTTTGCCAATACTTTGTTTAATACATTTTTTTGCAAAGAAAGAATTTTATAATTTCATTTTATTAATTGCTAGTATTATTTTTTATGCATGGGGAGAGCCAAAGTACCTTGCAATAATGCTTTTCACTATCACATTAAATTATTTTGGGGCATTAGCTATAGAGAATTCAAAAAAATTTAAGAAGCCTATTTTAATTTTAACAATTTTATTAAACTTATCTTTTTTAGTATATTTCAAATACTTTAATTTTATTATAGATAATTTTAATAGCATATTTCATTTAAGTGCAAATGTTATTAACATTGTAATGCCTATTGGTATTTCATTTTACACCTTTCAAGCATTATCGTATTTAATTGATGTTTATAGGGAAGAAGTAAAAGCACAAAAAGATTTTTATAAACTTGCTTTATATATTTGTTTATTTCCTCAATTAATTGCCGGCCCGATTGTAAAATATCATGATGTTGAAAATCAAATAAACTCACGAGATGTTAATTTTGAAAAAGTTAATTTAGGAGCAAAGCGATTTATAATAGGGCTTTCAAAAAAAATGCTTATAGCAAATACCATGGGAGCAATTGCAGACAAAATTTTTACACAAGATCCTCATACATTTACACATTCTATTGCATGGCTTGGTTCTGTTGCTTATACATTTCAAATATATTTTGATTTTTCCGGATATTCAGATATGGCAATAGGTTTAGGACTAATTTTTGGTTTTAAATTTATGGAAAACTTTAATTATCCATATATTTCAAAATCAATAACAGAATTTTGGAGAAGATGGCATATTTCATTATCTACATGGTTTAAGCAATACGTTTATATTTCTTTGGGAGGCAACAGACAAGGGAAATTTAAAACCCTGAGAAATTTAGGAATAGTCTTTTTATTAACAGGTATTTGGCATGGTGCAGCATGGAATTTCATTATTTGGGGTATTTGGAATGGATTTTTTGTAATTCTTGAAAAACAGTTAAATATAAAAGACTTTGAACAAAAACAACATTCAAAATTAATTTATTGTTTACAGCATATTTATTGTATTTTTTTATTCATTATCGGATGGGTAATTTTCAGAGCAGACAACATGAAATACGCATGGGATTATTTAATGAATATGTTTGGATTATTGCATATACATACTAATGAAATCGCCTATTCATGGCAATATTATGTAGATAGAGTTGAAATTATCGCATTTATATTTGCAATTATATTTTGTACACCTATATTCAAGAATATACTTGAAATAAAAAATAAATTTTTAAAAACAATCATCAATGTAATATTAATATTACTAATGATTGTATCAACATCAAGTATTGCAGCGGATACTTATAATCCATTTATATATTTCAGATTTTAGTGTAATATTATACTAAATAATATAAAAGGATTTAAGAATATGCATGAAATATTTTCAAATATAAATAATTATTTTCAGTCTTTAGGAGTTCTCGGACTTGCTTTAAACTCTTGTATAGAAAGTTTTTTCCTAGTACCGCCTCCTGATTTTTTATTAATCGCAATGGACTTGGCAAAGCCTGAAAAAGCATTATATTATGCAACTATTTGTTCTTTTGCTTCTGTAATCGGAGGATTAATTGGTTATTTAATTGGTTTAATAGGTGGACGACCTGTTTTTAATTGGATATTCAGAAAAAATCCCGAACAATTTGAAAAAGTAGAACAAATGTATAATAAATACGGTTCTATTGCAGTATTTTTTGCGGGATTTACACCAATACCATACAAAGTTTTCACAATAGCAAGC
>CACZSH010000102.1 GCA_902783785.1 uncultured bacterium
AAAGAAATTAGAAGTAGAAAATACAAACTTACAAACAGAATTAAGCGCATTACAAACAGAAGAAGCATCAGTAAAATCAATTATTGATCAAAATGTACAAAGAGGTTTCAGCTTATTCAGCTAGTAAATAAAGATATTAAAAGTTAATATATTAATATAAAAAAGAAAAGCTAATCAAAAACAAAGCTTTTCTTTTTTTATTGCCTTTTAAAATATTTTATATTTTTGATTTTTATATCCTTATTTGGTGAAAATCCTATTTCATTTGGATTTAAATACCATGATACAAAATTATCTAGTGGAATTAAGACTGAAGTTGTTTTTTTATCAACACTAAAAAATAACTTACTTTCTGAATTTTTCATTCCTATTTCAAGTTTGTTTGGATAATTTGTTTCCAATTCTATAAACAATAAATCTTTTCCATCTTTTAAATTTAAGCTTTTTAAAGAATTGCCCCAGCTTTGAGGTAAATTTTTTAAACCATTATTTGATAATATTTCATCGAGAAGTTTTAACTCTTTTTTATTATATTTTACAGATTTTTCAGATTTTATTAAGAATATATTGTCATTATCTTCTAAAATTTTATAATTATTATCTAAAATCCACTTGTATATTGAATTTATTCGTAGTGCCGGTTTTATTTCATCATGCAAAATATTATCCGATTTTAAAATTATTATTTTAGGCGGATTTTGCTTTATTTGCTCAAGTGCAATTTGTTCTTCTTTTTTACTTGTAAAATTAAAATATGAAATCATATTACAAGGAATTTTTCTTTCAAAATAAAAATAATACAAACCTCTGTTTGTTAAATCCAAAATATAATCATCTTTACCAGAGTATTTATCAATTATTTTTTTTACATTTTCAAGTCGTTTTTGTTGAGAATCTTCTAATTTAATATTTCCAATTGTTGGAATAATATTTTTTTCAGGAAGTTTTAACGTATTGTCCCATTTGTCAGTGAAATTTAAAAAACACAAAATTATCAGTAAAATACCAAAAATATATTTTGTATATTTTAGCCAAATAGATTTAGTTACATTAAAAATGAACGGTAAAAGTATTGTTATATAAGCAATAGATATAAATCTTATTCTTGAAAACATTATATAATCTATTCTTGTAAGTTCGTAAGTTAAACCTAAAAGCGGTATTAAAATTGCAAAAATATAAATAAATGTAAGTTGAATATTTTTATTTTTATATGCTTTAAACCCTTCTACAACAAAACAAGGCATTGCTAAAAGTGCAAATAATTTTATAAAATCAGACCAAATTTGGTGTAATTTTAAATCAGGAAATCCGTTAGCGTAAGATAAAGGATTTGATATTAAATGATAATTAAATGAATTAAGAATAAAATCTTTAAACAATAAACTAAAAGCAAAAGATAATAAAATTAAATAAAATATTCTGCTGAATTGTTTTTGTTTGAATAATTTTAAAAATAAATAAACAGCCAAAGGCAAAAGCGCTAAGAATAAAAATATACCAATATGAACCCAAAATGCTGTCATTAAAAATGCACAAATTATGTATAATTGAAGCCATCTGAAATGGTTTTGTATTAATTCTTTTTTTAAAAATAATAAACCTGTTAAAAAATAAACATTAAAATAATAAAAGCAATTTACAAAAATACCTGTTATTAAAATTGGATTTTTAGAAAAAATAATATAACCTAAAATAACTGTTATTATCAGATTTATATTATAAATTAAAGTTTCTGCAAGGTAAAAAGAATATATGGTATATTCGTTAAAAATTTTGTTTGCTACAAAGCCTGAAAATAAATCATTATATCCATGTATTAAATTTATATCTTTAAAAAGTTGAAAATGTTGAAAATGATAAAGCCAATAAGTAGCAAATTTTTCACCCATATGATAATCATCAACCGAAACAGTTCCAAAATTATAGGATTTACCAAAAAGAAAGATGGCTAATGGGGCTATGGCAAAGGGCGATATTTTTCTATTTTTAAAAATAATTTTGAAATAAATATCCGCATTAGCAATTATAATCAAAAGAATAATTATAAAAAGTAAAATCGGGTAATTATTGCCATTATTAGGATAAAGCAAAAAGTACATAAAAGTGCATAACGTTTGCAATAAATCTAAAATATGTTTATTGCCGTTATGTTCCGGCAATTTTATATCATTTATAAAATCTTTTATTTCAAAAACAGGAATAATCTTTTTTAAAATTCCAAAAACAATAAAAAATAATGCAAGATAAACAAAAAATATTGCAAAATCAATATTTTTATTATAATTTGCAAAAACCACAGAGCTTATTACAAGTTCATTTAAGTTTGTGCATTGAAAAGCTGAATACAAAATTTTGTACAAAAAATAACTTAACCCGCTTGAAATTGCTATACAAATAGCATAATTAATTATTAAACTGCTCATATCCTATATCTTTTAATATTTTTTTGTTCTTGCGCCAATTTTTTTCTATTTTTACGTAAAGTTCCAAATAAACTTTTTTCTCTAAAATTTCTTCAAGTTCTATTCTTGCTTCCATACCGATTTTTTTTAATAAAGATCCGTTTTTGCCTATTAGAATACCTTTTTGGCTTTTTTGTTCACAACAAATTACGGCATAAATTTTATCAATATTTTCGTGTTCTTCGTATTTTTCAATTTTTACAAAAACAGAATGAGGAATTTCATCTTGAGTATTAGTTAATATTTTTTCTCTGATAATTTCTGTTGTTATAAATCTCATATTTTCATCGGTAACAGTATCATCATCAAAGAATTTTACGCCTTCAGGAAGATTTGAAAAAATTGTATTTATAAGTTCATCAACATTTTTGTTATTGAGAGCGGAAATTTTTATTACAGGTAAATCTTTGTTAAATAGGTTTTTATAAGATTCAAGATTTTCGTTTAGTTTTTGTTCTGAATTGAGTTTATCTGTTTTATTCATAACAATATAAATCGGAGTTTCCGTTGATAATAAATTTTCACTAATCCACTTATCTCCCTTTCCTGCAGGGTCAGACCCATCTACTAAAAACAAAATAAGGTCGCTGTCAGGAAGAGCAATTTTAGCTTCATCAACAAGACATTCTCCAAAATCATTTAAAGGTTTGTGAACCCCCGGTGTATCTATAAATACAATTTGACCTCTTTCGTCAGTAAAAATTCCTTTTATACGCTTTCTTGTTGTTTGTGCTTTATCTGTTGCAATTACAATTTTTTGTCCTAAGATTGCGTTTAAAAGGGTTGATTTACCTACGTTAGGTCTTCCTATTATTGTTACAAATCCGCTCTTCATATTTATAGAATAACATAAATGTATAATTTTTATTACGTCTTTGTATAAAAAATTTTGTTTAAATGTTAATATTATGACAAGGAGAATTTTTGTGATAAAAAGACTTGCAAAATCTTTATTTATAACATTTTTAATTTTAAGCTGCAGTAATTTTTGTTATGCTAAAGTATTTGATTATTTGTCATTAAATACGGCTCCTGTAACGTTAACACCTGCAGAAAAAGAAGAAATTTATGAAGAACACAAAACTGTTCAAAATGTTGAAACTAATATTCCTGTAACGGTTAAATCTGTAAATAAAGAACAACAAACTCCTAACAAAAAAAATATAAAACCTTTATCCTATATAAATACAAAAAAACAACAATCTTTGAATACAAAACAATCTTCTGAAAAGAAAATAAAACCTCTTGAAATAGTAGACTTTGATGTTAAAGGAAATACTATAAAAACAAATGATTCAGAAAGCTTTTTGCTTGTTCCGATAGATAAAGAACAATTAAAACAAGAAAGTGAAAAATCTCAATACGAAGAATTAACAACTTCTTTAATTAAGGACTCACCAAAACCATTAACGGTAAAATCCAAGTTAATAAGTAATTTTTCATCACAAAGTAATTCTCATAAAAAATCAAAAATTTGGATAATAAAGTTTATTATTAAAATTTTTATTATACTTTTTGTTTTATTAATAGTAGGTTTTTTAGGATATTTTGTTTATAGAAAAAGAGTAGAAGAACAATCAATAAAAGAAAAAGTAAAAAATTTAACTTACGAAGAAGAAAAAAGACATGAACTTATTCAGGCTCTTGAAGAATTTGAAAAAACAGAAGAAAAACACAAAAAATTAGGGCATAAAGTTTATATAAATGAACTTGAGACATACAAAAACTTAGATGGTTTTAAAGTAGATGAAGTATCTGATGATATAATCAAAACAATGGAAACAATTGAAAAAGCTCAAAAAAATGAAATACCTCTTCATCTGAAAGAAAATTCTAATAATGGTTTTAAGAAAAATAACTATGTATTTGAAAATGAATTAGGAACTTTATCTGATGAAGAAGGGATTGCTCTTTTTGATGAAAATGATGAAAATAATTTTTCCACAGAAGAAGAATTTTTAAATCCTGATTATTATAGCGAAAATTATGAGATAACAAATAAAACTTCAGAACAATCAGAAATTAATAAAGATATTTTTATTATAGAAGATGTAGATTCTGAGAACGAAGAAGATAATACATATAAAATAGTTGAAGAACAAATACCCGAACAACAAAGTGAAGAAAAGAATGAAGATACTGAAGAAAATATAGAAATTGTTGAAAATACAGAGAATGTAGAACAAACCGTAACAGAAATTATAAATACGCCTGAACCAAAAGTCTCAACTAAAGAACAAGAAAAACCATCAGAACCAAAGTTAGAAATCAAAGAGAAATATCCGCTTGATGATAGTAGAGGCTTTGCACTCTTAAAATATAAAAATACTGTTGCATTAATAGGTTATATTGAAGAAAGTATAACTGTATTAAAAAGATTTTCAAAACAAGATAATGCTGAAAACTTGTCAGTAAGGATTTATGAAGAATTAAGTGATAAAAAAGCGCAATATCTTGTAAGAGTAGGCAAGTATAAAGGTATAGTAGAATTTGACGAATCAACAATTAAATTGGTGTTGAATTTATAATGATAAAAAAATTTTTAATATTATTTATATGTATAATTTTTATAACCGGTTGCAAGCAAAAAGATGAAGATGTCTTAAAGTTTGCAAGCTGGGGGTCTAAAACTGAAGTTCAAATTATAAATACTTTATTAAAAGATTTTGAAAAAGAAAATCCAGATGTTAAAGTAAAATTTTTACATATACCACAAAATTATTTTCCAAAATTACATCTTATGTTTGCATCAAATTTGGCTCCGGATGTTATTTTTATAAACAATTTAAATATTCCTGTTTATGAAAAATATTTAATGGATTTAAATACAATGTTTGAGGATGAAAAAAAGAATTATTATCCGCAAGTGTTGGATACAATGACATATGAATATAGACTTTTGGCAATACCAAGAGATATATCTGAATTTGTAATTTTTTATAATAAAGATTTATTTGATAAATATAATGTTGAATATCCAAAATCAGATTGGACTATTGAAGATTTACTGAATATAGCTAAAAAGCTTACTTGCGATAATCATTATGGGATTTCTTTTGAAGAAAAATCTATTTCTTATCTTCCGTATTTGAGAGCTTTTAACGGTGGTTTTATAGATAAAGATAATAATTTAATTATTGATAACGAAAATTCTAAGAGAGGAATACAATTTTATTCGGATTTAAGAAACAAGTATAATGTTGCGCCAAAAAAATATCAGTCAGCTTCAAAAACAATGGCTCAAATGTTTATAGATGGACAATTAGCAATGCATCTTTCAGGAAGATGGCTTGTCCCAAAATATAGGGAAGATGTTAATTTTAACTGGGATGTCGTAAATTTTCCTAATATAAACGGTAAAAGTTCTGTTACATTAGATTCTTCAGGTTATGCTATTGTAAAATCTTCTAAAAAACGTGATGATGCAATTAGATTAGTAAAATTTTTAACTTCAAAAAAATCTTCTGACTATTTTACAAAAACAGGTCTAATTGTTCCTGCAAGAATTGATAATCTTTATTCAACATCTTTTTTAGACGGGAAGAACCCGATGAATTCAAAAGTTTTCATTGATATTGTCAAAATATCTGAAAAAACTCCTGTTAATAAAAATTATAGCGAAATAACAGATAAAATTGATGAAAACCTAAGTTATAAATTTAACTAAGCTGCAATATTAAGTCTATGCGGATGATGGTGAGGTTTGTGCGGCTTATGAGGTTTATGTGTATGAGAACATTGTTGTGTTTGTGGCTTATCTTGTTTTTCTGCTTTGTCATTATCTTTTGAGCTTTGTGTTCTTTCAGTTTCTTTAGGTTTCAAAGCAGAAGTATCATATGTAAGAGTACCTTTTGATTGTGCTGTTAATGCACCTCTTACTGCGTTAGGGTAATTATCTAATCCATGTTCCAATTCATTATTATTTATTTTTTCGATAACTTCATCAAAATATTTTTGAGTGTTTTCTTTCATTTCAGGATGTTGTTCTATCCAATCCTTTAAAGAAACATCTCCACGAGTGTGGTTGCATTCTCCACATTCAAGAAGATAGTTTTCTACTCTATCTTTTCCTCCGTCAGCTTGTGGTTTTATATGTTCAATTGTTCCTACTGATAGTTTTAAAAGTCGGGTTCCTATTTTTTCTGATTTTTCTCCTGCATATCTTACAATAAATGCTTCGGCATTATTTTTTGATGTTGGTAAGTCTTCTGCAAGATTTTTTAATTCTTTGTATTTTTCTTCATTGTTAATTAAACTTTTAGATGTTTTTATATCAGAAATCATGTATTTTCTGATAGTTTTCATATCTTCTTCATTATTAATAGGGGTTTTAGAATAGACAGATGTTAAGTTCGCAAATTTTTCACCTGCTTCTTTACTTATTCCGTTTGTTATTGTATTTATTTTTTCAAAAATCTCTGTTTGTTTCTTTTTACAGATATTCATTGAAGAGTCTCTGTTTTCTGATAAAAAGTTACTGATTGTATCTTTAGGGTTTTCTTTACCCCATTTTTCAAATCTGTGAAAAACTTCTTTTTCTGTCTTATGCATATATTCTTCATAAGGTTTTAATGTATTTATATAATGTTCCGCAGAATCATTTTTACTTAAATCTTTTGAAACTTTGTCCATATCTTGATTTGTCAACATTTTAGTTCCGCAACATGGACAAGAAACATGACCTATTGAACGAACTAAATCTTCTCTGTGACCTGTAAAAGCAATATTATTATATAACAATGCCATCATTGTTGTAGGTTGTGGCAGTTTAGGTCTTTTTATAGGATTTGTTAAAACATTCTGAACAGTATTGTTTGTTTGTTTTTGTTGATTGTGAACTTGAGAAAAATTAAAACGAAGATTACTAATAGGATTTATCATACATTACTTAATGTTCGTAAAAATAAAAATTGACAAATTTATAGTAATTATTAAGAAAATTTACAGCTTTTTTAAAGACTGTTCTAATCTGTTGAGTTTTTGTTTATCTGTACCAATTCCGGTAAGTAGCATTGTTGATTTTTCATTTGTTTTTTCATCTTCAATATTAAATTCATCATATAATTTTTCTGATAATTCAAAGCCTGATATACCCTTAACTTTAATTACAATTTTTGTTATGTCGTCATTGTTGCAAAATTCAATATTTGGGCAATTGTTTTTTAAATTTAAGATATTTTGTATAAGTTCATTTATTTTTTTTCTACCTTTAGAGGAATTCAGGTAATTTATATTTTTTTCTATTGAAGCTAAAAGCGGATATGAAGGTGAAGTTGTATTAATCATTTCCAGTGCTTTTTCACTATTCAAATCTGTATTGTTGTGTAAAAGGGCTGTTGGATTTAATCCACCTGCAGTTTTATGAAGAGATTGGACAACAAAATCAGCTATATTAACGGAGCTTTGTGGTAATTTTTCAGAAAAAGGATACAATGCACCATGTGCTTCATCAACTATTAAATAAGTATTTGTTTTTTCACAAATTTGTTTCAAAGCCTTTATATCACTAACAAAACCTTCATATGTTGGTGATGTTATAATTAGTGCTTTTGGTTTGTATTTTTGCAATAGTGATTCAAGATAGTTAATGTCTGCTGGTTTTGATATTCCAAAGGATTCATCATAATTTGTTTCGTAAAAAATTGGTTCTGCACCTGCAAGTTTAACTGCATTTTGATGACAAATATGAGCGTCTTTCCAAATTAAAACTTTATCATTTCTTTTTACACAAGTTAAAACGGCTGTTATAATACCACTTGTGGAACCATTTGTTAAAAAGTGAGTCTTTTTTGTTTGATAAATTTTGCTTGCTTTTTCTTCAGCTGATTTTAAAGCTACTTGAGGATTATGAGTATCTGTTTCAGAAATATCATATTTATAAAATTGTCTGAATTTTGATAATAAAAAAAATTTTTGAGAGTGGGATGGTGTAGTAAAAAGTGTTTTAAAAAATTTTTTTTTCAGTAAATTTAAAAGACTCATTAAATATTATTCTCCGTATCAATTTTTATATTTAAATCTTCTGATAAAGGAGTAACATTTACATCTGAAGCAGCTTTTGCTTCTTGTGCAGCTTGAGCAGCTTGAGTTGCAGCATCTTGGATAAGTTTATTTATTATATCGTTATCTTTTTGAGTTTTCTTTTTATTTGGTTTATCTAATATTGACCCTATTATCATACCAAACAGCCCTATTAAAGCACAATAAGGTAAAACATCTTGAAATGCACCTGTTACGGATTCATATGTTATTCCTCCATTTTGCAGCATATAGCATGTCCCGTAAACAAGCATTGTCATGCAAAATAATAGCAATCCAAAAAATTGTTTATGATTTAATTTATTTTGTTTATTTTTTTTTGAGGCCATTTTATTTGTTTATAAATTCCATATTCTTTTTCATACAGTATTGAATTAATGTCATTTTATCAATATTATTTAAAATTAAAAATCTTCCAGATAATACATATGTTCCGTCATCTTGTTTTTCTATTCTTATCAGTTGTATCTTACATGTAATAACTTGTTCATCTGATAAGTTTATATCAACATTATATTCTTTATCGATATTAATATGTTCTTTTGATGTGAATTTCAAACCTCCTGCAGACAAGTCAACAGTTTGAATATCGTAAGATACATCATTTATTCTATAAAGTTTAGTATTAAGTAAGAATGGAATACGAGTGAATTTTCTTCTTTGTAAAAATCTATGTTTTATAGGATTTGCTATTGTAAGAATATTATTTTCCATCTGTGCTGTATAAGATTCAAAGTATAACATACCATTTTCTGTTGGAGAAAAGAATTCACATATATGATTTATATTTATACCTTTAGTTGGATAATTAACTTGCATTTTAAAGCCATTTTCTCCCACATCTATGACTTTTCCTATATTCGTTAATTTAAAGTCTTTTGGAACTATTAAAACTTCTTGATCTAATTTTACAAGTTCTCGCATATATGATTATATCCTTTCTTATACTTTTGCCTACATTACGCTGACAACACCAACAGATTCAGCTTTAATGTTTGTGCTAATCTCATTATACCCCATAATTGCAATTTGTGGATATGTTTTTTCAATTAATCTTCTAAATGCTAATCTTATTGGAGATGAACATAAAATAACAGGTTGTTCACCTTTTTTGGTTATTGCTGATTGAAGTTCTGTATTTAAACTTGAAAGTAATTTTCTCGTAAAATCAGGATCAAGTGTTAAGCTTTGTCCATCAGGACTTACTCCTTTAGCTATTGTATTTTCTACATCCGGAGATAATGTTATGGCCAATAATTTTCCGGTACTTGCTAAATTTTGTTTACAAATAGTTCGACATAGAGCTTGTCTTACTTGTTCAGTTAAAAAGTCAGGTACTTTACTTATTCTTGACTGAATACTTATTGTTTCTAATATGGTTTTTAAATCTCTTACCGGAACTCTTTCTTTTAGTAAATTTTGCATTACAACTTGTACTTCCGCAACGGATATATCTTTCATTACATCATCTACATATGTATCAGAAACTTCTTTTTTTAAATTATCTATTAATTGTTGAACTGCATCTCTTGATAGGATTTCAGAAGCGTTTTTCTTTATGATTTCGGTTAAATGAGTTGAAACAACTGCTGATGGGCTTACTACTGTATAACCGCTGGCTTCTGCATAATCTTTATCTTTTTCATCTATCCATAATGCAGGTAGTCCAAAAGCTGGTTCAATTGCGCTAATTCCTACAATATTAGGATTGTCTGGTAATCCTGAAGAATTCATTGCCAAGCTTTTATCAGGATAAACTTCTCCTGCTTCAATTCCTTCACCTTTTAATTTTATTTGATAAGTATTTGGTGCCAGTTGTAAATTATCTCTAACTCTAATTGACGGTAAAACTATACCTAAATCTAGTGCGGTTTGTCTTCTTATTTGTGAAATACGTTCAAGAAGGTCTCCACCCATATCAACATTTAGTAATGGTACAAGTCTGTAACCTACTTCTATACCGATATCTTCAACATTAAGAAGTTCCATAACACTTTCTTTTGAAGCTTTTTTATTACGTTTGCCTGATGCTTTTTTAGCTTTTTCTGCCTTTTCTGCCTCAGCTCTTGCTGCTTCTTCCTGTTTACGAGTGTTTTCATATTTGTAATATGCTGTAACACCTGCTATTGCACCAATTGACATAAACGGAATTGTAGGAAGACCCGGAACTAATCCTAATAATATCAAAAGCCCGCAAATTACACCAAGAACTCTTGGGTCAGAAAATAATTCCTTATTAATATCTGTTGATAAGGAAGTTTCTTGTCCACCTGCACGTGATACAATCAAACCTGTTGATAATGAAATAATTAATGCCGGTAATTGTGATATTAAACCATCACCAATAGTTAATATTGTATATGTTTGTAATGCTGTCAGAATATTCATTCTCAGCATTGCAACGCCAATTATCAAGCCTCCGACAATATTTATAACAGTAATAATAATACCGGCTGTTGCATCACCTTTTACAAACTTAGAGGCACCATCCATAGTACCGTAGAAATCCATTTCTCTTTCAAGATTTCTTCTTCTCGTTTTAGCTTCATCTTCACTTATTAGTCCTGAATTTAAGTCTGCATCTATACTTAATTGTTTACCGGGTAAAGAATCTAATGTAAATCTTGCAGATACTTCTGAAATTCTTGTAGCACCACCTGTGATAACCATAAAGTTTACCAAAACCAAAATTACAAATATAACACCACCGACAACATAATTACCGCCGACTACAAATTCTCCAAAAGCATTAATAACATTACCGGCTTCACCATACAGTAAAATTAGACGGGTAGTAGAAATATTTAAGCCTAATCTGAATAACGTTGCAATCAAAAGAATAGTAGGAAAACTTGAAAAATCCAACGGTTCTTTTGTATAAAGACAAGTAAGCATTATTACAAGAGCAAAAGCTAAATTAAGTGTAAGCAAAATATCAAGAACAACAGCAGGAAGTGGTAAAATCATCATTCCAACGATAACTACAAGCCCAATGGCAAGTACTATATCATTGTTTTTTAATAAATCTGCTAATTTAGCTCCGTTCATTAAATTTTGTTATCTCCAACCCTTAATTATTTTGTCTGTTTGTTTCTATAAACCATTGCCAAAATTTCTGCAACAGCTGTGAACATATCTGACGGTATTATACCATCAATTGGTACCAAATTATACAAAGCTCTTGCAACAGCTCTGTTTTCTACAATAGGTACTTTGTTTTCTTTAGCAATATCACGTATTTTAAATGCAATGAAGTCAACACCTTTTGCAACAACAATAGGTGCCGGAGCTATTGATTTATCATATTTTAGTGCAACAGCGTAATGTGTTGGGTTTGTTACAACAACGTCTGCACTGGGAACAGCAGACATCATTTTTTGCTGTAATATTTTCATTCCGGCAGCTCTTATTCTTGCTTTTATTTTTGGATCTCCGTCTATATCTTTCATTTCATCTTTTACTTCTTGTTTTGTCATTTTTAAGGATTTTTCATATTCCCAATCTTGGTAATATCTGTCAAAAATCCCCAAAATAATCATTGCTATACACATATCAATAATCATTTGAGTCAAAACAGAACCTATTACTAAAAATCCGGTTTGTACGTCTGCGCCCAGTATTCCATATAGTTCATCGATTCTTGATTTTACAACCATAAAACCTGTACATCCAACTATTGATAGTTTTAAAAGAGATTTTGCAAATTCAACCATTTTTCGTGTATCAAAAAGATTAAATAATTTTTTAAAACCATCAATCATTTTTTTTGGAGAAATATTGCTAAATTTTGGTTTTATTTTTTCTATAGCAAAAACTTTGCCTATTTGCATTCTAATAACAAAAATTCCAACTATAAATAAACATAAAAATAAAGGAACTAAAATTTCAGCACAAGATTTAACGTATGGTGCAAAAATCGCAGCAATATCGTCTCCACTTATGTTTGCCGGATTTAAACTTGTGAATGCAAGTATCATAGTAGATTTAAATTTATTTAAAATATAGCCTGAAAATATACTAATTAAGGCAACACCGGTTGTGAGGATTAGTGCTGAAGATAAATCCCTGCTATTTACTATGTTACCTTTATCACGTTCTTTTTGTCGTCTTCGAGGTGTGGCTTTTTCTGTTCTTTCTGCTCCGTCGTTTGCCATATTTTCTTACTGCTATCCTTTAGAATAAAATCATTACTGCCGTTAATGTTTTTTCTAAGACTGCAGACAAATATTCTGCCATAGGTCTTATAAATATCATTCCCAAAATCAGTCCGATATATATTTTTAGTGGCATTGCCACCATAAAGACATTCATTTGCGGCATCATTTTTGATACAAATCCCATTAGAACATCTTTTATTAACAGTATACCAAAAATAGGTAGTGCAAGTCCAACTGCTACACTAAACATTTGTCCTGTTAAATACAAACATTCTTCTACTATTTTACCATTAACAAAAAATCCGTATCCGACAGGCAGGCTCGAAAAACTGTTATAAACTGCTGAAAATAACCATTGATGAGCATTTAGTGTGATAAAAATCATAGTTACCATTAATGTATATACTTGTGTTAATACAGGTGATGTCGTACCTGTTGTTGGGTTTAAGGCTTGAGATGCAGATAATGACATTTGTATTGAAAATAAGTTTGCTGCCATATCAACTGCTATAAATATTAAATTGGTACAAAATCCTATTAAATATCCTATCAAAAATTCTTTTAATAAAATTACAAAAAGTTCAGGTAAAACTGTTGGCATTATAAAGTTGCCTGCAGAATGAACAAACGGAAACATTATAAAAGCAACCATTGCACATAACCATATTTTAATTTGATATGGAATCGGATAAGTCGAAAATAACGGTGCAGATGCAAGCATACCGCTAATTCTTGTAAAAACAGCGATAAATAAAATTATTTTTAATGGTGTAAATATAGCAAGTAAACTTGTGTCCATTAAAATAATCTCCCTTTTATCCTCTTATTAATTCCGGAATCATATCATAAAACTCATTTATAGATGTTATAAACATACTTGTAAGCCATGGAAGTAAAATAATTAAGGCTAAAATACCTGCAATAATTTTTGGTACAAATGTTAGTGTAGCTTCTTGTATTTGCGTAACGGTTTGAAATACGCTTATTGTAAGTCCGACAACCATCCCGACCAATAATATCGGAGAAACCATTTCTAAAGTAACAACGAAAGTTTTTTGTAATAAATTTATTATTAAATCCATATTTTTTAATTCCTACTTGAGTTAATGTATAACCGTAAATCCCTCAACAAGAGATTTAACTATTAAGTACCATCCATCTATCATAACAAACATAATTAATTTAAAAGGAAGTGCAATCATTGTAGGTGGTAAAAACATCATCCCCATTGCTACAAGTACACTTGATATAACTATATCTATAACCAAAAATGGTAAATAAATAACAAAACCTATTTTAAATGCTGTTTTTAATTCACTTAATATAAAAGAAGGAATTAGGACGTATGTTGGTACATCATCCATATTTTTGGGTTTATCAATTTTTGCCATTTTTATAAATAAAGCAAGTTCTTTTTCATCGGTTTGACTGAACATAAAATCTCTTACCGGCACTATTGCTTTATCAAGAGCTGCTTGCTGAGTGATTTGATTTTTCATATACGGTTGAATAGCCGTATCATTAATTTTATTCAAAGTTGGTGACATAACAAAGAATGTTAAAATAAGTGCTAAACTTATTAAAACTTGGTTTGGCGGTAATGAACCAACACCAATAGCTTGTCTTGTTATTGCTAAAACGATAACTATTCTTACAAACGCAGTTGTCATTATAAAAATACTTGGTGCTAAAGTTAAAATTGTTAACCAAATAAGAATTTGAATTCCGTTAGAAAAATCTTGAGGAGTTTGTGCAGTTTGCATACCAATATTTATATTTGGAAAACTTAGTGCTGCATGAGCTTGAGGGATAAATCCTAATAAACACAAGCATAGCAACATCAATTTGTTTGCTGTTTTATTTTTCATAATTATTTTACCTTGATTTGTGATACAATTCCCCACAGTATTTTACACTATTTTGATTTTGTAGGCTAATTATTAAATTTTTGTAACAAAAAAGCTGAGTTATTAAAACTCAGCTTTTTAAATGTTATTTTTGTTTAAATATTATACTTATGCTTCAGGTTGTGCATAAACACTAACTTGTTTTCTGTCACGTCTGTGAGGTTCAAATTTTACAACACCATCAATTAATGCAAACAATGTATCATCTGAACCGATACCTACATTGTTACCTGGGTGAAATTTTGTTCCTCTTTGTCTAACAATGATATTACCTGTTTTTACTGATTCTCCGCCATATACTTTAACGCCCAAGCGCTGTGCTTCTGAATCACGTCCGTTACGGGTAGAACCCATCCCTTTCTTATGTGCCATTTTATACCTGCTTTCTAATTATTTACTATCTTTTCAGAGTTTACTATTATGCTTCTTCAACTGCTGCTTCTTCTGCTTTAGCTTTTTTAGCAGTTGTTCTGATTTTTGAAATCATTACTCTTGTAAACTCTTGTCTATGACCTTGTTTTTTTCTATAACCTTTTTTAGGTCTTTGTTTGTATACGATAACTTTTTTTGCTTTGCCTTGTAACATTATTGTTCCTTCAGCGCTTGCATTTTTTACATATGGTTGTCCAACTTTTGATTTTTTGCCATTAACTAGCATTACAACCTTATCAAAAACAACTTTTGTATCTTTTTCACCTTCAAGTAGTTCTACGTCAACATAACGACCTTCTTCTACTTGGTATTGTTTTCCACCTGTTTCTACTATTGCGTACATATCTTTTTCCTTTCAATTTGAGGAATCGTATCCATTAGGAATTTACAACGATTTACCTATCTAATAGTGTCCTTCTTCATGATATGAGCTAAAAGCTCTGTGTCAAGTATTTAGCCAAAAAGTTTTTTCCAAAAACTTCTTCTGTCATTTTCTAATTGTTCTATTCTTCTTGCTAATTTTTTGTTATCTTCCAATAATTCATCTACTTTTTGTGATAGCATTTCATTATCTTTTTTATATGAGCCTGCTTCAATTAGTGTTTCAGCAAATTCAGAATTGCTTATGTGCGATTTTATATCTTCCGCTATTTTAGAAGATACGGCTGTAGCTAGCATATCTATTGCTTGGCTTGTCATATTTAGCGGTACATTTCTTACTTCAGGAACAACTTTTTGCTCAGGGTTTAATGCCAAAGTTTGAGATTGCTCTTCTTTCTCAGTTTCTTTCAAAGCTTTATGAACTCTGTATGATATTTGTTCTTTATTATAACCTTGTGATTTTAAGCTTATACCTTTTTTAATTTTTATGATTGATGTTTCATCAAAAAATTCTACACCTTCCATATTTTCGTAAATAGCATCAATTTGCCACTCTTTAATAAATGTATCAAGAGCACTCAAGTCTATATAATAATTTTCTGAATTTAATTTTTTTAGAATATCTTCTTTTGTAAACATCTTCCAGCCTTTTATCTTTTGCTATCTTTTTAAATGTCTTTCAATATCTCTGTTTTGAGTTTTTTTAGCTAAATCTTCACGCTTATCGTATAATTTTTTACCTTTACAAAGAGCTATTTCCAGTTTTGCTTTACCTTTTATTATAAATACTTCCAGAGGAACTATTGTATAATTTTCTTTTTTTATTTTTCCAAAAATTTTTAAGATTTCTTTTTTTGTTAAAAGTAATTTTCTTACTCTTTCGGGTTCGTGATTAAATCTGTTTCCTTGTTCATAAGGTGATATGTGACAATTATATAAAAAAACTTCGTTATTTTCAACTTTACAAAAACTATCTTTTAAATTTATTGCACCTTTCCTGATTGATTTTATTTCCGTGCCTGTTAAAACTATACCAGCAATGTATTTTTCAAACACTAAATAATCGTGAAAAGCTTTTCTGTTTTTTAAAATAACTTTTTTATCAGATTTATTTTCGGCCTTCATATTTTTATTTTAAAACAAATTAAAAACCATGCAAATACTTATTTTTGATGAAATTTTCCTTGCCAAGAATTTCTTCTTATTAATTCATCGTCAATTCTGTTTAAAACTTCGAATTTTTTTTGTATCCAGCGGGGCGCAATCATATTTCTTATTAAACCATTACCAGCAAGACGGTGAATTGTTGTATATTTGGGTAAAATTTCCAAAATATCACAAATTAATTTTATGTATTCTTTTTCTTCCATTAATTCAAATTCGTTATTAGCGTACATTTTTTCTAATTGAGTGCCTTTTAAAACAACAAGTTGGTGAATTTTTATGCCGTCAACACCTAAATCGGCCATGGCTTGAGCAGTTTGCATTGTTTCTTCAGGAGTTTCAAAACAGTCTAAAATAATATGAACACAAACATTTAATCCGTGATTTTTAGCCATTTCGTATGCTCTTAGAAAACAATCATAATCATGTCCTCTGTTAATTTTTTGTAAAGTCTTATTATGGATTGATTGCAACCCATATTCAATCCAAGTTTCATAATCATCTTTAAAAGAAGCAATAAGATTTAATTTTTCATTATCAACACAATCCGGACGGGTTCCTATTGAAATTCCTACAATATCAGGATGATAAAGAGCGCTTGTATATATTTTTTCAAGTTCATTAACAGGCTTATATGTATTTGTATAAGCTTGAAAATATGACATATATTTTGTAGATTTAAATTTTTCGTGTAAGTGGACAATACTTTTTTCGATTTGTTCCTCTATTGGCAAGAACTTTAATTGGGGCTGTGAAAAACTTCCATCGCCATCACAAAAAATACAGCCCTTTGTCGATATGCTTCCATCTCTACAAGGGCATGTAAAACCTGCATCAAGAGTAATTTTATACACTTTTGCATTAAATTTCTCTTTTAAATATGCACTAAATTGATTATATCTTTTGTTATTTATGTTTAA
>CACZSH010000103.1 GCA_902783785.1 uncultured bacterium
AAAGAAATTAGAAGTAGAAAATACAAACTTACAAACAGAATTAAGCGCATTACAAACAGAAGAAGCATCAGTAAAATCAATTATTGACCAAAATATCCAAAGAGGTTTCAGCTTATTCAGCTAGTAAATAAATTGAATAAATACAAATAGAAAACAAAAAGCGATGAAATTTCATCGCTTTTTGTTTTTACCAATTAAAAGTATCCGGCACAGGGTCATATCCACCTTCATGTAATGGATGACACTTAGAAATTCTTTTTATTCCTAGCCAAAGACCTTTTATTAATCCAAATTTTATTATTGCTTGTTTTGTATATTCAGAACATGTCGGTGAAAAACGACATACGGCCGGAGTGTATCGTGAAATTTTTTGATATATTTTTATTAGATATAATACTAAATTTTTCATTTACTAACTCATATATTGTTCTTGATTATAGCTTTCTCCAATTGTATCTACGGCTTCTACCTTAATATCTGTTATTAATTCAGAATACGAGATTACAACGATTGTTGGAATATGTCTTTCAAGTAATTGATACAATGGCAATCTTATTCTAGGAGAGCATAGAATTACAGGTTGTTTTCCTATGTTTTGGTGAGCAGTCATTAATGTTGTTGCTGTGCTTTCAATAAGTTCTTGTACTTGCATAGGATTTAATAAGAACATTGTTCCAAGCTCTGTTCTTTGACAACTGTCATCAAGAACTTTTTCCCAATCAGGAGAAAGCGTCAAGGCATAAAGAACTTTATCTTCCTGAACATTTGTCAAACAAATTTGTCTACCCAATGCTGCTCTTAACCGTTCAGATAAAATGTCCGGTTCTTTTGAAAATCTTGCGTAGTCGCAAAGCCGTTCAAATATGAATATAATATCTTTTATTGAAACTTTTTCTCTAATTAAGTTTACAAATATTTTTCTTAAATCACTTGTAGATATAATCGTTGGAACAAGGTCATTAACAAGTGTAGGGTCTTGAGAACGAACTAATTCCATAAGTTTTAGAACATCTGTTTTAGTCATTACGTCATCAACGTGTTTTCTTGATACTTCTTGTAAATGTGTTACAATAACATCTGTCGCATCAACAGCTGTAATAGCTTTTGTAGATTTTGCGTCAGCTTCTGATATCCAATAAGCTTGGGTTTGATAAGTAGGATCAACTCCAACTATTGCATCTTCCGGAACAGATGATTTTACAGAATCCCATTGATCTGCAATAACCATATATTTACCCGGATATACAAAGCCTGTTGCAACGGTGTTTCCACGAATAGCTATTAAGTATTCGTTAGCTTCAAGTGCTGATGAATCCATGATTCTTATGTTTGGTAAAATATATCCCAGTTCGTCAGTTACTCTTTGTCTTAATGCGGCAATTTTGGCTAATAATTGGCCTTCTTGATCAGGGTCTGCAATTACAAGCAATCCAGCACCTACTTGTAATGAAAGTACATCAACACCAAGTCTTTCATACATTCTGTTAGGATTTACAAGGTCTTGCATGTTTTGACGAACATTTTCTAATTGTCCCAATTGTGACTGAACATCTGCATTAACAAGTACAGAGAATCCTGCAAGGACAAGCAATATAGTGAATATTAAAAACGGTAAGAATGGTAATCCAGTAAAAGGTGATGTTAATGTAATCAAGAATAAAAATCCCGAAGCAAAAAACAAACTGTATGGTTTACTCATTATTTGAGTTGTTAAATCAGCACCCAATGATGCTCCTGCTGCAGAAGCACGTGTCATTACGATACCGGCTGCAATTGACATTAACAATGAAGGAACTTGTGAGGCTAAGCCATCACCGATTGTTAATATTGTATATTTTGAAACAGCATCTGCAAGTGGCATATTGTTCATTAAACAGCCCACACATAACCCACCTACAATATTTATTACGGTAATGATTAAACCTGCAATAGTATCCCCTTTTACAAATTTCATGGAACCATCCATTGACCCGAATAAACTTGATTCTCTTTGTAAGTCTTCACGTCTTTTTACTGCTTCTTCCGGAGATATAAGTCCTGCGTTAAAATCGGCATCAATAGTCATTTGTTTACCGGGCATTGCGTCTAAGGCAAATCTGGCTGATACTTCTGCAATACGTTCCGCACCTTTTGTAATTACCATAAATTGTACTACGGTGATAATTAGGAATATTACAAATCCGACAACCATATTCCCGCCGGTTACGAAGTGCCCAAATGCGGTTACAACTTCGCCGGCATCACCTTTTGCTAAAATAAGACGAGTTGATGCAATAGAAAGTACAAGTCTAAACATTGTACAAATCAATATAATTGATGGAAATGCTGCTAATTCAAGAGGTTTCTGGACGTACAGACCAATCATTAGTAAAACAATACCAATTGTCATATTAAAACTTATTGAAAAGTTTATGACCCAAGTAGGCATTTCAATTAACAGGATAAGTATTAAAGTTAATACAAATCCTGCTACAAATATTTCACTCATTGATTTTGAACCGGGAGCTGCCACTCTACATACCTCTCAATGCTTCTTTTAGAATTTCTATTTGAGTTTCCAGTCCTGCATCAATTATTCCGTTGCTGGTTTGGAATATACAACCTCCTGCAGCTATGCTATCATCTGCAATAACACTTATTTTTGCTTCTGTTCCTTTCTCTGATATGGCTTTTGGAAGTTCTTCTCTCACTAAATCCGCTTGCATTGGATTTACTTTTACTGTTATTTTTGTTTCTTCTTTAGAGAAACTTTCCATTATTTCAAGTATCATTCCGATTATTGCTTCCGGATCTTGTTCTATTTCTTTTTTAATTATTTTTTTTGCAATATCAATACTTATTTCTAATATATCCGGTGCTATATATTCAAAAACTTCTTTTTTGGAGGATACAAAATTTGCAATAGCTTCTCTGAGATTTGCAATATCATTTTTTGCTTCTTCTAATCCAGCTTTATAACCCTCTTTTGCAGCTGATTCTTTAATTTGATCAGCTTCTTCTTGTGCTCTTGAAATTAAGTTCCTGTCATCAATTCTACGGTAACCTCTTCGTCTGTCACCACGTCGTCTTTCTTGTCTTTGTGTAAAATCTATTTTATCAATATTGAAAGCATCATTCTGTAGCTCCTCTTGCGATGGCATTTTTAAAGGAGCTGGTTCAACTTTTTGTTGCACAGGAGTTTGTTCTTGCTGAATTTTTTCCTCTACAACGACGCTATTTTCTATCGGTTCAGGTGCTTGCAACTGTTGTTGAATATTCCTTTGCCGAGATTGTTTCTTTATGATCATAAGTAGTTACATTATACACTACTTTAAACATGTTGGGCAACAATGTTTGCAATTCTGATTGGCATTTCATAGAATTCGCCCTCGTAAGCACATTGAATAAATTTTCGTACCATTGGACGTTCTCTTTTTAACATATCTTGTAACCCTTGCAAGTTTTCACAACCTTTTATAGCTTTTGCAATTCTTTCAGTTATTTTGGATGGACTTAATTGTTTTGGTTCAGGTAGTTGTGTTTTTATTTCTTTTAAATATTGAATGGAAACATTAGGATCTAATCGAGTTTCTAAATCAGGCATTTGCATGTATTGAATTACAAGTTGTGCATCATCAGGATTAAATTTATTCAATATTGTATGAACTTTTTCTTGAGATAATGTTTTTAAAATCAATGCAACAGAAGCAAGTTTAAGAATTTTATTTTTTCCGCCTTGAGGTTGTGGTGATTGAGGCATTCCTTGAGCAGGAAGTTGTCCTGAATCTTGCATAGGCATGTTTTGTTGCATTTCTTGCTGTTGGGCTGCAGCAGCTGCTTCTTCCTCTTGTTGTTTTTCTTCTGCTTCTTGAACCATTGCATCAATATTTGATTGGTTTTGAGCATTATTTTTTACTGCTTCATCGATTAATCCGTTTTGTTGTAATTCATCTACTGCTCCATCAAAAGCTTGTTTTACATGGTGTTCTATTAAAGCAAGCATTTGATCTTGTGGTAGATTATTTTGTATTGTTTGTTTTCCGATTTCAAAAATCGTAAACGCTACTTTTTGTAATACTCCGTCCCAATATTGTGAATCTATTCCTGATCTGATTAAATCGACTGATTTGTGAAAAGACCATTCTGCAATAATTTGTGTCAATAATACAGCCTGATCCGCATTAAATCCCATATTTGGGTCGTTAGAGATTGCTTCTCCTGCTAACATTGAAAAATTTAGTAAAGTTTGTACAATGTAGTTTCTTTGAAAATCATCAAATTCTGCAGGAACAAGTTCTTTTGCTTGTCCTGCTAACATTTCTGAAAACTGTTTGTAATCAAACCCTTCTATTGGCATTTTTATTCACTTTACTCACTACTATATATTTATTATTTACATTCCAAAAGGCTTGCTTGTTTGCAAGTCTTTTGGTGTGTATTATCTTTGTTCTATCCAGCTTTTGATTTTATCTCCTGCTTCATTTTCATCTATTGCTTCCAAATCTGAACGTAAAGCATTTATTGCATCAGTCATTGCATATGGTGGAGGTGCCGGAATATATTCTCTTTGTTGTTGTTCTAATAATCCTTGTGCTAACTGTGTTTGTCTTTCTATTAGTTCTGAAGCTTTCATATTGACGTCTTGAAGTTGTCTGTCTTGGTCAGCTGTTTTGCTTCTCAACATTTCCATTTCTTTTGCTTGGGCTTCCTGTGTTTTCTTCATTTTGTTATGAACAAATGCGAATCCACCAATTAAACCGCCTATTACAAGAACTATTGTTATCCACCAAGGATTTCCTGTTTCATCAGGTTTTGGTAAATTTACAGGTCTGTCTGTTGCAAGATATGGTTCTGTTGAATCTGAAAATGCTATTGTTACATTATCAATTTTTACTTTTGGACTTGCTGCTCTTGCTATTAGTTCTTTTAATTCTTCTACTGTTGTATCTGTAGGTACTGAATTTTTTTCTAATGTTACCGCAATAGATATTTCTTCTACTAAACCAGGTTTCATATATTCATTTAATTGAGTTTTGCTTACTCCGTATTGTCTTTCGCTTGCACTTCTTGAATAGTTTCTGTTTTGAGAAGAACTTCCTTCACCGCCATTAGCACCTTGTGGCAAGTTATTTGGTAAATATACGCTTACAGGTCCTGCAGGTGCTGATGATGAACCTTGTGAACGGTCTCCCAAACCTTCGGTAAATACTTGTTCTGTTATTGCAGCTTTTTCATTCGGATTATATGTTATGCTGTATTTTTCTGCAGGTGCTTGTCTTAGGAATGTACTTACTGTTGCAACATAGTTTCCTTTACCTATTAATCTGTCTAATTGTGCATTAACTTTTTGTTGCATGTATTTATCATTTTCTTCTATTCTTTCAAGCATTTCATCTTCCGCATCCATAATGCTTGAATATACATTTCCATTTGTATCGGTTATTGATATGTTATCTGCAGTTAAACCTGAAACACTTCCTAATAATAAATTAGTTATAGCTTTTACTTTTATTTGGTCTAATTTTGTTCCTGAAGGAATTGTTATTTGTACAGTTGCAGTGATTGCCTTTTGCATATTTGTAAACATAGATTGTTCAGGAATTGAAATGAATACAGATGCATTTTCAATAGGAGGAATTTTTCTTATTAATCTTGATAATTCACCGTTTATTGCTCTTGATAATCTTATTCTTTTGTCTTCTTTTGTCGATGTGAAATCACCTTTATCAAATATTTCTAAACCAACATTTTGATCCATTAAACCGCTTTTAACTATAGCAAGCAAAGCTCTATCTCTTTGAGTTTGGGTATAACCTGAAAGATAAATTGTTGATTTTGTACCATCAATTTTTCTTTTAGCATTAATACCTTCCCTTGCTAGTAATGCTTGAATTTCAATTGCTTTACCAAGGTTATCTGTTGTTAATAAGTCTAAATCTTCTTTTATAACCTTCTCTTGAACAGGTTTTGGTCCGCCTGCATTTTTATTTGAAGAAGCCACAATGCCGAGCATTAAAAATATTGCAAGAATTATTACTAATCCCCCAATAAGTCCGTATAATAAAGGTTTGTTCTCTAAAATTTTGCTAAAATCCATAATCCCCTGCTGTTTTTTTATTATTTATACATGTATATATATTTATATTCTATACTTGAATTTGTGAAATTTTATCATACGCTTGAATGACTTTTGTTACTGCTGTTGTTGCAATAGAAATAGTTAATTCTGCTTGTGACATTGCTGTCATTACATCATGTACATCAACACCGTTTCTACCTGTAACTAAATCATTTAATAATTTGTCAGGCGCATTCATTTGTTCATTTAAATTATTGGATACTTCAGACAAAAAATCTTTAAATTGAGGCTTATTTGCGCTTTCAATTGATGGGATATTTTTTGGCATAGAAAAACTATTTATGTTTTGTGTAAATGATGATTTGCTTATACCTGTATTTAATTGAATCTGTGAATTGTACATAATTTTTTATATCCTTTTACTTTTATAATCGGTTTATTTATCAGGTTGTTTAAGCTTTTTTTTTAATATCCTCTACTTATATGAATAATGATTGTTTTTCAAAAATCATAAAAAAAGTTACAAAGTTAATATTGTTAAGAAATGTAAATATGATTTTAGTATCTTAAAACTCTTTATTATAGAGGGCTTTGCCGATATTAAAACTCCAAAACCATGATGGACATGAGTTTTAAGCCTAAAGTTTCAAAATAAAAATGCCGATATAGAAAATGTTAGGGTAAACAAAACAAAAGTATAGGAAAAAGGAGTAACAATTATGGGTATCGCAGCAAATCAAGCACGTCTTATGACATTGACTGCAAGACAAAGTGACTTAGAGTACAAAGCTCAACAAATTTCAGCTATTAAAATGAGAATATCTCAAGCATCATCTACTTTAGCTACAAATTATGCTAATGCATTGAACAACTACACAAAATTAAATTCTGCTCAACAAATGGGTAATGCACATCCAAATGCAAAATTTAGAATTAATTCTGATGGAACATATGCTCAAGATGATGAAGCAGGTACAGTTTTAGGTTCAGATTTATTACAAGCAGTTGCAACTCAATTAGGTGCAGTTGTTTCTACCGCAAATGATTATTTAACAGTTGAACAAGGTATTTATAATACCCAAACAGAAATGATTTCTTCTCAAGAAAAAATCTATGATATGGAATTAACTCAAGTAAATACAGAGCATGATGCTATTAAAACTGAATACGATGCTATTAAGTCATTAGTTGGTGATAATGTTGAAAAAACATTCAATGTATTCGGTTAATGAATAGATAAATTGTAAATATTAAAAGTTTAGATAAAATAAGGTTTTGCTAAAATATCCAACACTTTTTCCCCCTATCCTACCTAATCTAAAAACCTTTTCCTATACTAAACCCAAACAAATTAAACTTTTAAGAAAACAATTTAAAAATAAATTTTAAAAATACCCAAAATACTTCCTTTCCTAACAAAATTAACTAACAAAAAGATATGCTATAAGCATATCTTTTTATTTTCAATTATTATCTAAAACTTCTTGTGCTTCATTATTCAAATTCGTTCGGCCTTCGTTTATAGTATTTATTGTTTGGAAAGTTTTTTCATTTTTTATGCCGGTTGTAATCGTTGTATTTATTTTGTCCCAGTTTATGTATGCAAAATAAACTCCGATTGCTATTATAGTTATAATTATAATTTGTTTCATTATACTTTCCTTTTTTTATAATTTTAATCTTAAAATACTTTCATAAACAGCTTCCGAATATGTTGGATGTGCAAAACAAACCTTTTTAAGTTCAGAAACTTTTATATTATTTTGCATTGCTATTGCAAATTCATGAATTAAAGCTGAAGATTCTTTTCCTACTATATGTGCGCCGATGATATATCCTTGATAAGTTAAAATTTTAACAAAACCTTCTGTTTTATTATCGCAATTTGCTTTTGCAAGTTTACCAAGAGGATAAACAACTTTATCATAGCTTCCGTTAGGTAAATCTTGTTCATTTGCTCCAATCCAAGCTATTTCAGGATTTCCATAAACTACGCTTGGGACAAATACATTATCAAATACTATATCTGATACCAATGCTCTCGCTTGATATGAAGCAAAAGTCGCGAGCATTAGGGAACCATATGCATCTCCAAGATAAGTGATATTGTTGTTATCATTATCAAATCTTGTTACATGTCTTCCTATGGTTATAAGTACAAAATCCGGTTCTATAATTTCACCGTTTGTAAGTGTTACTTTTTTATCTTTTATATGGTCTAAATCTGTTGATAGATAAGTATTTATACCTTGTTCTTTAAATATTTTTTCCAATTCTTTTGATATTTCTATATCTGCAGAATGAAGTAATCTTGAAGTTTTTTCTGCAATAGTTACTTCTGCACCCATAGCGTTAAAAATTCTTGCCCATTCTACACCTTCTGCGCCTGCACCAATTATGACAACCTTTTTAGGGATTTCTGTCATATTTAATAAATCTTCTGAATTTAAAATAAATTTATGATCAAAAGATATTCCTCTAAAAGGTTTTGGTGTAGAACCAGTTGCCGCAATTACTTTTGAACACTTGTATTGATTGCCGTTGCATTCTATGGTGTGTTCATCGATTATGGATGCTTCTTTTTGTATGAAGGTTATATTGTGTTCATCAATTTCTTTTTCAAAATGTTTTTTTAATTTTTCAATAACTTTATTTTTTCTTTCAATTATTTTTGGGAGATTTAATTTAACATCTGTTACTTCAATTCCAATTTCTTCGGAATTTTTAATTTCATTAAATAATTCAACAGAATTTATTATGGCTTTTGTCGGGATAGCACCTTTATTTAAACAGTTTCCGCCAATTTCATCCTTTTCAAATAAAATAACAGAAAAACCTTGTTTTGCAGCTAAAAATGCAGCTGTTAAACCTGCAGGACCTGAGCCTATTATTCCGTAATCATAAGTATCAATTTCTGTCATATATTCTCCTCTATCTTGTATAAATTCTCGGTAATCTTACTTTTAATCGGCAGGTTAACTCATAATTTATTGTTCCAAGTATTTCTGCCCATTCTTCAATATTAATTCTTTCATCTAAAAGAGTTATTATTTCTCCGACTTCTGTGTCGACATCAGTTATATCAAACATCATTTGATCCATTGTGATATTGCCGATTTGTTTTACCTTTTTATCATTTATGTATCCGTAAATTTTTCCGGAAAGTCTTCTGTCTATGCCGTCAGCGTATCCTATAGGAATTGTTGCTACGGTCATATCTTTGTCCGCTACAAAATTATAACTGTAGCTTACGCCTTCACCTTTTTTTACTTTATGAATATTTGAAATTCTTGCTTTTAAACCCAAAATAGGCTTCACTTCAAAAGGACTTTTTCTGTTATTTGGAAATGGCGAATTTAAACCGTAAATCATTCCTCCGAGTCTTATCATATTACAAGTGCAATTATAAGATAATGCGCCTATACAGCTGAAAATATGAGTTAAAAGTCCTTCGGTATTTACTTGTGAAAGAATATTTTCCCACTTATCAATCTGTTCTTTTGTTCGTTCTTCGTTATCGCTGTTTGCAAGATGTGAAAAAATACCTTGTAGATTTATATATTCAAGGTTTTGAACTTTTTTTATGAATTCAACGGCTTCTTCTGCTCTGACGCCGATTCTATTCATTCCGGTATCAACTTTAATATGTGCTTTTACGGGAATTGATGTTCTTTCATAGATTTGCTTTGCTGCTTCTAAATGATCATCATTAAAAATTGAGATTGAAATATCATTTTGAATAGCACTTTCAAAAGCCCAAACAGGAGGAGCACCAAGAACTAAAATATCACAATCCGCTCCTGCTGTTCTTATGTCTAGAGCTTCATCAATAGAAGCAACTCCAAGCATATCAATTTTACAAGACAAAATAGTTGGTAGCATCATTGCGGCTCCATGTCCGTAGGCATCTGCTTTTACTACTGCAAGTAATTTTTTATCGTTGGGTAAATACTCTTTAAATGCTTTTACATTTTGAGTTAAATAATCTAAATTAACCTCTACCCAAGCATCTCTAAATGTGCTGACCTGTGTTTGTCTTGCTTTTGTCATAAGTCGATTATAAAACAAATTTTATAAATGAATGCTCATCTATAAAGTCTATTTTATTATTTTTTAATCGAGTTATGGTGAAATGGGTATTATGGTATTATTTATATATGAAAAATTTTTGTATATTTTTAATATTAATATTTTTTATTAGTTTAGCCTTTTATTACTTTAACTATAAAAGTACTTCAATTGATTTGGAAAAAATTAAGGAAAGAGGAACTTTATTAGTTGGAACGACAGGTGATTATTGTCCAATGTCTTGTTATGATGTTAAATCAAAAACTTATATAGGTTTTGATATAGCATTAGCAGAGGATTTGGCAAAATCATTAGGAGTGAATATTGAGTATGTCCCAACATCTTGGCCGTCATTAATGAGTGATGTTATTAATAAAAAATTTGATGTGGCAATTAGTGGAATTACAATTACCAAATCAAGAAAAAAGCAGGCTCTTATGACTAAAGGTTATTTAGATAATGGAAAAACTATTTTATGCAGAAAAGATGATGTTGGTAAATATACTACTCTTGATTCAATAAATAAATCTGATGTTAGAGTAATGGAAAATCCCGGAGGTTTAAATGAAAAATTTGCAAGGGAATTTTTGCCAAACTCAACATTAATCATTCATAATGTGAATTATGAAATACCTCAATTAGTTGCGTCCGGTAATGCGGATGTAATGATTACAGAAGTAATTGAGGCAAATTATTATTCACATATTAATGAAAATTTAGCTGCACCTTTATATGTAGTACCATTTACTAAAAGTGAAATAGGAATGTTATTGCCAAAAGATAATAAACAATTATTGAAATACGTAAATAATTTCATTGATCAAGAAAAACGCAACGGTCGTATTACTGAATTGAAAAATATTTATCTAAACAGTAATAAACCATTGGCGAATTATAAATAAAATTTATTATTAGAAATTCCATATAAATCGTTGAATTTTCTTGAATAAAGAAAGTTTTTTAACTTCTTGTTTTTTAACGGAAACAAGATTGTATTTTTCAGGTTGAGTTGTTCTGTGGTATTTTTTATCGGATAAACCAAACAGCATGACATAGGATGCTTTATAGTTTTCCGGAATTTCAAGATAATCACTCATTTCGGGAAATAATTTTAAACAAGCTTCCGCAAGTCCGCACCAAAGTGTTGCAACTCCCATGCTTTGCGCATAAAGTTCGAAATAACTAAGGGCAATTACAGGATCAATATCTTTGCACGGAGCATCTAATGGTGAAGCTACAACTACCAAATGTGGTGCATTTCTAAATATAACATCTTCCCCTGCAAGTATTGCTCTTATATATCTTGAAAATTTCTTTTTTATTCCCTTAAAAGGCGTCTTGCTTAATAAATTTACTAATTTTGTGTTAACTTTATCTCTAAAATCATTCATAACGTCTATATCATCAATAAAAGAAAAATGAAGTCTGTGATTATTTACACCAGTTGGAACCCAATTAAGCATATCTTTTAACTTATTCATTCTTTCTTCATCAAGATTTTCTTGTCTGTATTTACGGTAACTTCTTCTTGATTTAATGAGTTTTAAAAGTTCATCAGAATTTAAGTTGAAATCTGTGTTTTCAGAATTTTCAGGGTTTTTACCGTAAAGAGTTAAAGCTCCTGTAGGACAAATTGCAAAACAATGTTGACATTTTATACAGCGTTCTTCGCCGCCTTTTCTAAAAATAGGAATATTTTCTTCTTTATTCATTTTTAAACAATGTGTAATACAGTCATTTACACATTGCCCGCAGTGTATACATTTTTCTTTATCTATTATTAAATTTTCGCTCATGGTTTTCTCCTTTTTGCTAATTTTACCATAAATTTTAAATAAGAAAATTTTATGCTAAAATTTTAATATTATGATAACAACAGAAAATTTAACAGTACGCTTTGGATCAGAAGCTTTATTTGAAAATGTAAATATAAAATTTGCGGAAGGTAATTGTTACGGTCTTATCGGTGCAAATGGTGCAGGGAAATCTACACTCTTAAAAGTACTTTCTGGAGAATTAGAACCGACAAGCGGTGAAGTTCATATAAAAAAAGGTCAAAGAATTGCTGTTTTAAAGCAAAATCACTTTGAATTTGATGAATTTACTCCGATTGATACCGTTATAATGGGACATAAGCATCTTTATGAAGTTATGAAAGAAAAAGATGCATTATATGCAAAACCTGATTTTAATGATGAAGACGGTATCAGGGTTGCTGAATTGGAAACAGAATTTGCAGAAATGGACGGCTGGCAGGCTGAATCGGATGCCGCTTCTTTGTTAAATGATTTGGGTATTTCTCAAGATTTACATTATTCATTGATGAAAGATTTATCGGGTAGTGAAAAGGTTCGTGTATTATTAGCACAAGCGTTGTTTGGAACTCCTGATATTTTGCTTCTTGATGAACCTACGAACCACTTGGATTTAAATACTATTACTTGGTTAGAAGATTTTTTAATAGATTTTCCAAATACAGTTATTGTAGTTTCTCACGACAGAAAATTTTTAGATAGAGTTTGCACGTATATTGCAGATATTGATTTCAGAAACATTCAACTGTATACAGGTAATTATTCTTTCTGGACACAAGCGAGTGCGTTGATTAGAAAGCAAAAAGAAGAGCGTAATAAAAAAATTGAGGAAAAAGCAGAAGAATTCCGAAGATTTATTGCGAGATTTAGTGCAAACGCTTCAAAGGCAAAACAAGCAACGTCAAGAAAAAATATGCTTGAAAAATTAACGCTTGAAGATATTAAACCTTCAACAAGAAAATATCCTAGTATTAATTTTAAATATTCAAAAATGCCTGGTAAAGATGTTCTTTCTGTTAAAGGTTTAAAAAAGAGTTTAAATGACGAACTATTGATAAAAGCTTTATCTTTTGATGTTGTTCAGGGGGAAAAGATTGCATTTATCTCGAAAAATCAACCGGCAATAAGTGCATTGTTTGATATTTTAGAGGGAAAACTTGAACCTGATGAGGGTAGTTTTAATTGGGGTGTTACGGCTACGCATTCGTATTGCCCAAAAGATAATAGTGAATTTTTTATGGAAAATAAAAATCTTATTCAATGGCTTGCTCAGTATTCTCAAGAACAACATATAAGCTTTTTGAGAGGATATTTAGGTAGAATGTTATTTTCAGGTGAGGATGCTGAAAAATCTGTAACAGTACTATCAGGTGGTGAAAAAGTAAGATGTATGTTTGCAAAAACAATGATAGAAGAATCAAATGTTCTTATTTTTGATGAACCTACAAACCATTTGGATTTAGAAGCAATTACATCTTTAAATAATGCTTTAATTGACTACACTGGTACTGTTTTATTTACATCACAGGATTATCAGTTTATCAATACAGTTGCAGACAGAATAATTGAAATAACACCAAACGGATATTTGAATTATCAAACAAAATACGAGGATTATCTTGCAAATCCTGAAATACAAAAGAAAAGAGAACAATTGTACAATATGCAACAGAAAGTAAAAAAATAAATTAACTAAAGCTTTCGCAAAGTTGTTGTGCCATATCGCTTATTTCGGCAATATCTTCGATAAGAGTTTCATCACCTAATGCCGCAGCCATAGGTTGAAGTTCTTGAGCTTTAGCAGATATTTTCATTGCTGTCTTAATTGCATCTACTCTTTTATCAAACATTTCCATATTTAAAATATCATCAATATTCATAAGTAACTTTCTTTCAAATGTGTATATTTCTTTTATTCCAAAATTATAAAAATATCTAACATTTTATTTTGTTTTATTAAGTTTTTCACTTCTTAAATCACAGGTTTGTTTTAAATTATTCCAAATATAATTATATTTTTCGCAATTTTCTTTATTTATTATGAAATTTATATTATCTTTTGTTGTAGCTTTTAACCCTTTTGCGCAAATACCAGTTTTATAACAATTTTTAATGTTACTTATTTCTTTAATCGCAGGTAAATTGCATAAAGTGGAAAAAAATATGAAACAAGAAATTGTAATTGCAAATTTTAGACGCAAAGTTAAATTTTTGAGGAAAATAATGGTTATTATGCTTAAAATTATAAAAATTGAAAATAAAGAATAGAATATAAACTGAAATCCAAAATGTTTAAGAATATATTGAGATATAAAACATGATACAAATAAATTTGCGCAAATAAAAGTTATTATTAATATACAAAATAATATGTACAAAACTTTATTAAAAATACTAGCAACTTTCATAATGTATTCCAGTAAAAATATTATAACTTAAAAACAAAAGACTTGATTTAAAAAAAAGTTTATGATAATTTATAGGAGTAGCTAGGTGAGGGCTATTAGCTCAGGTGGCTAGAGCGCACCCCTGATAAGGGTGAGGTCCCTGGTTCGAGTCCAGGATGGCCCACCATTAAAA
>CACZSH010000104.1 GCA_902783785.1 uncultured bacterium
AAAACAAATAGAACAAAAGAAAACACAAGTACAAGCAGATTTGTCAGCATGTGATACAGAAATACAATCAGTACAATCATTGATTGACAGTAACGTACAAAGATCATTTACTTATTGTCAAAACGGCTAAAATATAGCTAACTGTATTTAATAGTATTATTTTATCAAATACTGTATTTCTTTAAAATGAGGATTTTTAGAAGTTTTTAGAAGTTCAAATAATACAATTTCAAGACATGTTATTTTAATATCTTCTTGTTTCATAAGTTCTATTCCTGTATTAAATTCGTATTCATGTCGACTTTTACAAGTGTCTTTTACTAAATAAACTTCATAACCTTGTTTTAACAAATCTATTGCCGTTTGATATACGCAAATATGTGCTTCTATTCCAAAAAGAATTATTTGAGTTTTATTATACGATTTTAATATTTCTGAAAAATTTTCTTCTTTCAAAATAGAAAAAGAAGTTTTTTCAAAATATCTTTGTTTTTCATTCTTTAGGCAATTAACAGTACTACCAAGTCCTTTTGGATATTGTTCACTTACAAGTGTTGGTATATTTAAAATTTCAGCGGTTTTAATTAATTTTTTAGCTTTAGAAACTTCTTGTTCAGCATTTGTTGCTTGAACAAGTTTTTCCTGCATATCTATCATTAAAACAATACAATTATCAGAATTTAGCATTATAATTTTAATTTTTCATCAATGGCTTTTATAACTTTTTCAACAGTTGCTTCTTGAATTATATCTTCATCAACTTTTGCATAAGGCGGTTTAGGATCTCCCCATTTAATTGAACAAACACCCAAGCATTGCGATGGTGTCAATTCAACGTTATCACCATATTTTTCAGGAATAATTTTTGATAATTCTTTCATATTTGATTGACCTTGAACATAACAAGTTGTTCCGATGCATATTTTTACACTTATTTTTTTCATTTTTATCCTTTCATATAACGAAACCAATTATAATACTTAAAATTTCATTTACAAGAAAGAAAAATATAAGACAAGTTATTTTACAATAATATTTTGTGCAGAAATTGGTTCTGCATGAATAATTACAGATGCATTACCTATTTTATCTTTAATTTCTTTTTCTATTTTGTCACAAATTTTGTGGCAAATTGATATTTTCATATCATCATCAACAAATATTGTCATTTCAATACTTATCATAGGGCCTAAATTTCTTGCTTTTAAATTTTTATAACCTTTTATATCTTTGCATTTTTCAATTATTTCTGTTATTTTATCTATTTGTTTATATGAAATAGAGCCGTCTAAAAGATTATTCAAAGTTTGTTTTGTTATTAAAAATCCGGCTTTAAAAATTATGCCTGCGACTATAAGAGCAATAATTGCATCTAAAATATTTATACCTGTGATTTTTATGGCAATAAGGCCTAATAAAACTCCAAGTGAAGAATAAACATCTGTCTTTAAGTGTTGAGCATCTGCGTAAAGAGATATTGAATTAGATTTTTTTGCAACGTATAAAGAATAGGAACTTGCTATAATATTAGCTAACATTGCAAAAGCCATAACATAAATACCCACGGTAGAATCAATATCTTCGTGATAGCCTAAAATTATTTTTTTACTTGCTTCATACAAAATAAATGCGGAAGCAAAAATAATCATTATTCCTTCAATAAATCCTGCCATATCTTCATATTTTCCATGACCAAACGGATGTTCTTTATCAGCAGGTAGGCTTGAACGTTTTATCGCAAAAAATGTTATGGAAGAGGCAATACAATCTGCTATCGAATGGACTGCTTCTGATAAAAGACATATACTTCCGGTAATAAAACTTGCGATAAATTTCAACAAAATTATTATCAAATTGAAGGATAATGATATACTTATTGCCAACTTTTTTTGTGAAAGGATGTTCATATAAGAATTATAACATATAATTTTTTTAGTTTAAAAAATATTAAAATTTAGTTGCAATATTACATGTTTGATATAATATAGACATGAAAAAAGATAGATTTTTTGACTAAGAATAGATAAAAAGGAGAAGAAAATGAAACTATCAAAATCTTTATTAGCATTATCAGTGTTAGCAATGGCTTCTTCAACTGCAATGGCAGCAGATGTAAACGTAGAAGCATATGCACACCCAACAATGTTTAATTCATCAGCAGTAGAAGTTGCTGAATCACCACGTGGCGTTTATCTTGTAGGTGAAAAAATGTTAAAAGCTGCTCAAGATTATGCTATCGCAGGTAAAGAAAACGTATTAATTAATGCAGAAACAAAAGCATTAGCAGCAGATTTAGAAGCAATTTTAGGTAAAGCTTTTGATCCAAAAACTCCGGCTTTACGTTCAGAAATGGCTCACGCTTTAGCAGAAGGTTTAGGTTTAAAAACACCTTCAGTTAATAAATATACTTACAAAGATGTAAAAAATCATAAATTAGAATCATACATTTATAGAGCTTTAGGTGCTAATGTTATGATTGGTTATCCTGATAAAAACTTCAGACCTGACCAAAGAATTACAAAAGCTGAAGTATTCGCTACATTAGCTCAATTATTAACTAACACTCCAAGTTCTTCAGAAATGGGATTATTAGCTAATAAATATGAAATGAAAGAAATTCCTAACTGGGCTATTGCTCCAACTGTAAAAGTTATGGATTCTGGTATTTTAAATAACTTACCAGACTTAGCATCAGTTGCAAATGACAAATATTTAACAACAGAACAATTACAAAAATTAGTTGTAACTTTAAGCCATAGCAGATATTATAATGCTGCTTACTTAGCTGATTCAGCTAATACAGCTACTGTAAGAGTTAAAATTAAAGAAAGAGTTGATGCAAGACATATCAACATTGGCGAAACAATTTACGCTGAAACAACTGAAGATTCAGTAGTAGCAGGACAATGCTTCAAAAAAGGTTCTAAAGTTATCGGTGAAGTTGTTGAAGTTGCAAGACCTGGTGTTAAAAACCCTGGTTATGTAAAAGTTAAATTTAACACAATTAAAGATGGTTCAGTTAAAGCTGACTTCCCTAAGAGTGTTACAAGCGCACAAATGGATACATCTAAAACAACTAACTTTGTTGCTCGTTTAATTGCAACTCCTGTTTCAGCTGTTGCAAGAGTTGGCGGTACAGCTGCAAGATCAGTTTCTACAGAAGCTATGAATATCTCTAACGATGGTGAAAGATATTTAGAAAACTGGTCAAATGCATTTGCTAATATCTTATCATTACAACCTGTAGCAAGCTTAAGAAACGTTGGTAAATCATTCGTAACAGTTGGTTACTTTATCGCTGATACAGCTAAATTAGCAGTATCTGGTACATTTGGTGTTCTTTATGAATTAGGTGATGAAATCAGATATGTTATCTTACCTTCA
>CACZSH010000105.1 GCA_902783785.1 uncultured bacterium
ACCGACTTTCAGCCCGCAACAAGAAATGCTATTACTTTAATATAATTTTCCTTATACTTATTTAAGTATTTTTCTTCAAAAAAATTGTCTTTTAATATATTAGTGGATTTCAGAGGTTATCCCTCGTTTTTTTTATTTAAATATTAATTAAAAATAAATTTTTATAGTTTTTCCAAAAAATCATTTATATTATAAATAGGAGATAAAACTTTATGATAAATTTTGACAAACTGACTAATTATTCACAAGAAATAATTTCATCTGCAAGTGCAGAAATGAATTCTCACAAAAATACTCAAATCGAACCTGAGCATATTTTACTTGCAATGGTAAAAGATAAAGGTATTGCAAGAGATTATTTAACAGAATTAAAATTGATAAACGAAAACTTTTTGGGTGCTTTATCAACAATGATCTCAAATTTTCCGACAATAGCAACGGTAAATAATACTCAAAAACTTTTTTTATCAGATGATACAGCTAAATTACTTGATATTGCAGATTCAACTTGCACAGAACTAAAAGATGAATTTATCTCGATAGAACATATTTTACTCGCAATGACAAAACTTGATAATTCAAATATTCAGAGACTTTTAAGTAATCATAGAGTAAATACATCAACTGTTTTAAACGTAATGAAAAAAATAAGAGGTAATAAAAAAGTGGACAACAAAAATGCAGAAGAAAATATGAAAGCACTAGAAAAATTCTCAACAGATTTGACCGCACTTGCTCGTAAAGGCAAATTAGATCCTGTTATTGGCCGTGATGAAGAAGTGAGAAGAATTATACAAGTTTTAAACAGAAGAACAAAAAATAACCCTGTTTTAATAGGTGAACCAGGGGTTGGTAAGACAGCAATTATAGAAGGTTTAGCTCAACGTATAGTTCGTGGAGATGTTCCTGAAAGTTTAAAGGATGTAAAATTAATATCTCTGGATTTAGGCGCATTAGTTGCAGGTGCAAAATTCAGAGGAGAATTTGAAGAACGTTTAAAAGCCGTATTAAAAGAAGTAGAAGATTCAAACGGCGAAATTGTAATGTTTATTGATGAATTGCACACAGTAGTGGGTGCAGGTGCAACAGAAGGTTCTATGGATGCAGGAAACCTCTTAAAACCAATGCTTGCAAGAGGTGTTTTAAGAACTATCGGTGCAACTACAATAAACGAATACAGAAAATATATTGAAAAAGATCCTGCTTTAGAAAGAAGATTTCAACCTGTAATGGTTGATGAACCATCTGTAGAAGATACTATAAGTATTTTAAGAGGTTTAAAAGAAAAATATGAAGTTCACCATGGGGTTAGAATTCTTGATAGCGCCTTAATTCAAGCTGCAAAACTTTCTGACAGATACATTACAGACAGATTTCTTCCTGACAAAGCAATTGACTTGATTGATGAAGCTGCATCATCTTTGAGAATTGAAATAGATTCTATGCCTGAAGAAATAGATTCAATGGCAAGACAAAAAATTCAACTTGAAATTGAAAGAGAAGCGTTAAAGAAGGAAGAATCAAATCCTGATTGCGAACAAAAAATTGAAGAAATTTCAAAAGAAATATCAGAGTTAGAATCAAAAATTTCTGTTTTAAAAGAACAATGGAATAAAGAAAAAACTTTGATTACAGGTGAAGCCTCAATTAAAGAAGAAATTGAAAAAGTAAAAATTGAAATTGAAAAAGCAGAAAGAAATACAGACTTGCAAAGAGCTGCAGAACTTAAATACGGTAAATTAATGCAGCTACAAAAACAATTAAGCGAAATTCAAGGAGCTGATAAAAAAGAAAATCAACTTTTGAAAGAACAAATTGACGGAGATGATATTGCAGAAGTTGTAAGTAAATGGACAGGTATTCCAATAAATAAGCTTGTTGAAAGTGAAATGCAAAAACTCCTTTCAATGGAAGATGTATTACATAAGCGTTTAATTGGACAAGATGAAGCTGTAGTATCTGTTTCTGATGCAATTCGTCGTGCTCGTTCAGGTTTAAAAGATCCAAAACGACCTATCGGAACATTTATTTTCTTAGGCCCGACTGGTGTTGGTAAAACCGAATTGGCAAAGGCTTTGGCAGAATTTATGTTCAACGACGAAGATGCATTAATCAGAATTGATATGTCAGAATACATGGAAAAACATAATGTCGCAAGATTAGTCGGAGCACCTCCTGGTTATGTCGGATACGAAGAAGGCGGTCAATTAACAGAAGCAGTAAGAAGAAAACCTTATTCAGTTGTTCTTTTTGATGAAATTGAAAAGGCTCATCCTGATGTATTTAATTTAATGCTTCAAATATTTGATGACGGAAGATTAACTGATTCTAAAGGAAGAACTGTTGATTTTAAAAATACAGTTATCATCATGACAAGTAATATCGGAAGCGAGATTATCTTAGAAGATTCTATCGAAATGAGCAATTTCGAAGATACAAAAGAAAAAGTTTTGAATATTCTTAAAGACAGATTTAAACCTGAATTTTTAAATCGTGTTGATGAAACTATTTTCTTTAAAGCATTAACGCTTCCTGATTTAGCAAAAATCGTTGATATTCAAACTGAATATTTGAGAAAATTATTAAAAGAACAAGAAATAACAATAGAAATGACGGATGATGCTAAGGAATTACTTGCAACACAAGGATTTAATCCTATTTATGGCGCAAGACCATTAAAAAGAGTTATCAGACAACTTGTTGAAAATCCTTTGTCAAAAATGATTTTGGCACAAAAATTCCACAAAGGCGATAATCTGAAAATTGACGCTGTTAATGATGAGATAACATTTAGTAAAAATTAAATTTTATTTAATAATTTTAAGACATAAATCCTCAAAGACATTTTGAGGGTTTATGTTTAGTTGTACTTGTTTTTTTGCAGTTTCAATTTGTTTTAAATCCTCTATAAGCTTATAAACAAATTGTTTATTATCATTATTTTTTTTAATTAAACAAAGAATATAATTTTGAATACTTTCTAAAATTTTTAGCGGTGTATTTTCTTTTGATAATTCAAATAAATCCCCTGCAATATCAAAAACATTTTGTCTTTCAAAAGTAAAATAATCTTGAAAAACATCTAAAATTAAATCATAATCATAATTTTCAAGCTCAAAAGACGGAACAAAAAATGCCATACATCTTGATTGAATAGTTTGTAATACATCATTTTTATCTCTTGTAAGAAAAATGAATGTAGTATTTCTAGGTGGTTCTTCTATTATTTTTAAAAGAGCATTTGCGGATTCTTCCTGAAAATTAATTTGGTTTAATCCCAAAATTTCACCGTCATTACCTTTATCGCAAAAAATAAATACTCTGTGATAATCGCTTGTTGTTGTAAGCGAGCTTTTAACCATTTGAGTTTGTTTTAAAGATATAACTGTCTTTGATGTATCATCGTCAGTTTTGTAATCAACTTTAGAAACAGTAACAACTGCCGGATGTTCGTGTGAATCTATCCATCTGCAATTTTGACAATTACAATATTCGTCAAAATTCTTTTCACAATTTAGCAATTTTGCTATATACAAAGCTAAATCATATTGAGATTGTAAATCACTACCATAAAATAAAATACTTTGAAAGGCAGAATAATTATTTGTATTCTTTGCTTTAAGAAAATAATTTGTTAAAAAAGAATATTTATCCGATAATTGCATTTTCAATTACCTCTTTTGAATTTAATGCTTGACCTGATTTTATTTTGTATTCTGCATCAAGTAATTTTTGTTTTAAATTTATCATATCTTTTAAAGAATGATTTTTCATTTTTTGAATATTATTTTTCACAACAAATTCGTGCATGCCTGTAAGCTTTGATATTTCAATAGCAGACATTTTCTTTTCATTCAACTTAATTACAACCCATTTTTTTAACATTGTTTGTAATGCACTTAAAATTTCCATTTCATGTTTTTTTGATAGTAATTTTCTGTATTCCAAAATCGCTAAATCAATTTTGCCTGACATTATATAATCAGTAAAAACAAATAAATCTTCATTTGTTATACAAATTGATTTTACATCCTCTTTTTTAACTGTTTTTTGCGGATAAACTGAAAGTTTTAATTTTTCAAGTTCGTTAGCTAATTCCCTCAAATTATTCCCTATTTGTTCAACCAAACTTATGGCAGCATCATTTTCAACTTTTATTGATAGTTTTCTTGAATATTTATTAATCCAATTAATTATTTCATCCGTTTTATATGATTTAATTGTAGGAAATTCTTGAGAATTATATTTTGATAATATTTTGAAAATTTTTCTTCTTGTATCTAGTTTTTTATTTTCATTTCTTGGTAAAATTGCCGTAAAAACAATATCAACTTCATCACTAACAAGGGATAAAGCTTCTTCTATCTGTTTATTTTGACTATCTTCAAAAGATTTTGAAAAATAATCAAGACAATTAATTACAATGAGCATTTTTCCAAACATCATAGGCGTAGTACGAAGAATAGAAATTAAATCAACAAATGACGGATTGTCATAAGATTTAAAATTCATCGCACTAAAATTTTTATCAAGAAGGTTTCTTTTTTCATTTATGGCTTGCTCAATATTATAATCTTCATCACCATAATAAAAATAAACACCCATAATCTATTAAGAATCCATTAATAAAGAAGCGCCAATAACACCTGCTGTATTACCAAGTTCAGCCGGTACAATTTCAACAGATTCTCTTGCTATTTTCATAGCTCTTTCATTAATTGTTTCTCTTATAGGATTAAATAGTAAATCTCCTGCTGCAGAAATTCCACCGCCAATAATAACTTTTTCAGGATTTAAAAGATTAATAACACTTGATAAACCTATTCCAAGGTAATGACCTATTTGTTTAAATATTTGTATTGCAACAGCATCACCTGCTTCAGCAGCCTTAGAAACTATATAAGGAGTAATGTCAGAACCATTAGCCATTTCTCTGTACATCGTAGATTTACCGCCTTTAATATATTCTTCTGCCATAGCAACAATGCTTGGACCTGATGCATAAGCTTCAAAACATCCAAAATCACCACAACCGCAAAGAGGCCCATCATTCATAGAAAGTTTAATATGACCTATTTCTCCTGCTGCATTGCTTGCACCTCTAACAAGTTTACCGTTCAAAACGAGCCCTGAACCGATACCTGTTCCGACTGTTATACAAACAAGGTTTTCAGCACCTTTTCCTGCACCATATTTTAATTCACCTAAAGTTGCACATCTAACATCATTATCAATAAAAGCAGGTATACCAAATTCTGATTTAATAATTTCTGCAATACCAACATTATTCCATCCTGGAACATTTGTTGAATTTCTGACTACACCATTCTTGTAATCGATTTGTCCTGGAAAACCAAAACCAATTGATTCTATATTACTTTTATTTGATTTTGTTTCTGTCATTAAATCATTAATAGCTTGTTTAATGTTTGAAACAGTATAAACGTATCCCATTTCCGCACGAGTAGGGAAAGTATTTGAATATAAAATTTCTCCTTTATTTGAAATTAAAGCTATTTTGATATTTGTTCCGCCAACATCTATTCCAATTCTGTTATTTTTCATGCTAAAACCTCTTTCTTTATTACAATGATAAAATAAAGGCAGAAAATATTAAACTAAATTTAAGTATTTTTACAAGAATTATTTTTGGAAATATAATTTTCCAAAAAAAACTGATAAAATTTTCTGAGTTTTTTGCTTTTATGAACAATTACATCAAGTAAAAAAGCTATATTTAATTCAGAACGAAAATATGCGTCTTCAAAAATTGTAATTAAATCATCAAGTTCACAAATTTTTTGTTCAAGAAAACTTTCGTCACAATCATATTGATAATCTTCTTCCAAATCTTCAAGAAAATGTTCCGGTAATTTACACATTTTTACCTCCTTTTTTATTTTTATTCATAACAACATTTTTATAAAAAAATTTTATACAATTTTCTTATAAAAGTAAATGAATTTTTATATATATTTTCGTTTTGTAAAGTTTATATATTTTTTCAAATTAGCTAAAACACTTATAAAAAGTGGTTAAATTGGTTTTTATAAATAAAACTTTTTGTAAAATTTTTAAATTTATTTCCAATTTTAATTTTAACAAAATTATCGTCAGTTTTTTCTCTCATCGTACCAATTTCTGTATACAAAGTTTCATCTAAAGTTTTTAGAAAATCTTCAGGAACAAAAGCTATTATTTTATAATCTTCTGCACCAAAAAAGATTTTATTTTCATAATCAAATTCTTTTATTTCTTCATCAATAGGAATTTTATTAAAATCAACTTCTGCACATAAACCACTCAAACTTGAAACTTTATATAAAACATCTGCCAAACCATCAGAACTATCCATCATTGCGTAATTACAGGTTATATTTTTAGAAATTGCAGAACTCAATTTATCATCAACTTTAGGCATTAAATGGGCCAAAATAAGATTTTCCGGTGTTTTCAACCCATTTTGCAATAATTCTAATCCGCAGCCACTTGAACCATGTACTCCATTTGTAATTATTTTATATCCTAATTTTGCATTACTTCTTGACGATATTTTTCTATTCTTGGTACTACCTATTGCACAAATTGAAATAAATAATTTATCAGCACCTGTTAAATCTCCTCCGACTATTTCAACATTTGGATTAACTGATTTTGCACCTTCATAAAATTCTCTGACAAAATTTTCATCAATATATTTTGGCAAAGATAATGAACAAGTTAAATATTTAGCTTCCGCACCTGATGCATATATATCGGATAAATTAACGGCAACAGATTTGTAACCTAATTGAAACGCAGTTATATATTTTAGAGAAAAATGCATATCTTCAACTAAACTATCCTGTGTTACAACAATATCTAAATCTTCTAAATATGCACAATCATCATTTATATACTTAGAATTTAACGTAGTTTTTATAACATCTATTAATTTGTTTTCTTGCATGAAAACAGTTTAACACAAAAGACTTATGATTTTAGTCAAATATTAAACTTTTTGGGGATTATTATTATTATTTCCACAAACATAATATTTGTATTATGAAATTTTTAACTCTTGTACAAAAATTATCAAATAAAATAAATTGCTATGATAAAAAATACCAGATATCATATTCAAAAAATAATATGACAAATCCTTTTCTTAAAAGAACAATACCAAAAACAATTGTTTGGATTGATAATATTAAATAATTCTTTCACCTGTTTTCTCATCAAAGAAAAACATTTTTTTGCTATCAATACTTAATATTAATGTTTCATCTAAATCATATTTTGCAGGTAATTTTGCACAACACTTATTATCACCGATATTAAAATAAGCAATTTTTTCACTGCCTAAAAGTTCTGTCATATCAACTTTTACACATAATTTTATATTACCTTCGGAATTTATCATATCTTCAGGTCTTATACCGATAACAACCTTTTTATTATTTTGAATAATATCCATAACTTCTTGTGGTAATTCTAATGCTAAATCACCAAATACAAGAGTATTATTAAGTATTGAACATGTAATAAAATTGATTTGCGGAGAACCTATAAATCCTGCAACAAACATATTTGAAGGATTATTATAAATATTTTCAGGAGTATCAACTTGTTGAATAATTCCTTTATCTAAAACAACTATTCTATCTCCCATAGTTAATGCTTCTGTTTGATCATGTGTAACATATATAAATGTTGTTTGTAATTTTTCATGAAGCTTTTTTATTTCAGAACGCATTTGAACTCTTAGCTTAGCATCTAAATTTGATAAAGGTTCATCCATTAAAAATACTTGAGGATTTCTTACAATTGCTCTGCCTAATGCAACTCTTTGTCTTTGTCCACCAGATAATTGCTTTGGTCTTCTATCTAATAATTCTTCCAAATCCAAAATCTTTGCAGCTTCTTTAACTTTTTTGTCTATTTCATCTTTTTTAACTTTTCGCATTTTTAAACCAAATGCTATATTTTCATATACTGTCATATGAGGATATAAAGCATAACTTTGGAAAACAAAAGCAATATCTCTGTCTTTTGGATGAACATTATTGACTTTTTTATCTCCAATATATAATTCACCGCCTGATATTTCTTCTAATCCTGCAATCATTCTTAAAATGGTAGACTTTCCACAACCTGAAGCACCAACAAGAACTAAAAATTCTTTGTCTTCTATCTCCAAATTTATATTATCTATAATAATTTTTTTATTATCATAAGTTTTTTTTATATCTTTTAAAACAACCTTACTCATTGATAATTCATTAAACCTTTTCTGTAGGTATTATAAAACTATATACAGTACCTTTTTCCGGTTCTGACTCTAACCACATATTACCTTTTAATATTTTTATCATATTTTTTACAGTTAAAAACGTTATTGAATTAGAAATATCTTTTTTGTTTGGTCTTTCTACTTCAATATAAGGTTCAAAAATATTATCTAATTCTTCTTGTGTTAAACCAAAACCTGTATCTTTAAATTCAAACATCAAATATCCTTTTTCAGAAATATTTTCACTTTCTTGAGGAATAATATTCATTTCTTCAAGAAGCTCAATATCAGGATATTTAACATTTACGTCAATATTTCCATCCTTTGTTAATCTTATAGCACAATCTAGTATATCATCTATAATTAATTTTAATACTTCATCTTCAGAATATATTGTTCGCTTAATATCATCTTGAATATTCAAATTGTATTTAATATTCTTTTCTTCCATTAAAAACTCTTTATTTTTTAAACATTCACGTAAAATATCAATACAATCAAAATATTGAAAATTAAGTGCTAACAAATTTGCTTCCGTTTTAGAAAGCTCAATTAATTTATCTATTAAATACAATAATTCGTTAGAATTTTTATGAATAATTTTGATATATTTTTCAGTTTTTTCATCAAGATTTCCACACAAACCTTCTAACAATGCTTTTGAAAAACCAATTGACGACTGTAAAGGATTTTTTAAATCGCTAGATAAATTAACTAAAAATGAATTTCTGTTTTTATTAATTTTTTTTGAACTTTCATATTCTACAAAAATATTCGTTAATGTTTTATAGTTTTGTGTATTTTCACGCATCAAAACCACGTAACCCTTTTCATGTTTTTGTGCCGTTAATTCAAAAAATAAATCTTTTCCCGTATCTTTATTTGTTTTTAAAACAACCTGTTTATTTGTATCTGCCGCTTTTTTAATAAGCATAACCGCATTTTCAAAAATATCATTTATATTATAATTTTGAAAATCTTCTTTTATATCTAATAACATTTTTTCAGCAACACCGTTTGACATCAAAAAATCACCATCAGTATCTATCAATATCAATCCATCCGGCAAATATTCAATTAAATCTAATTTATTTTTATTAAAAAGTTTTGCTAAAAAATTATTAAAACCCATAAATTAATAATACCATGAATTATTAATAAGGTTTTTTTATGTATTAAGAAATGTTAACTTTTTAAATGTAAAGTAGCAAAAAAAATTTTTTTAAATTTTAAAGCATACACAAAGTAAACAAAAATTTATTTAATAGAGGGAAATAATATGAGTAAAATTAACAACATTAATAATGCGCAGAGTATTCACGCACAACGAATAGCAGACTTATCAAAAAAAGAAAAACCCGAAATAGGAACATTTGAGATAAAAGAGTTAAAAAACACAGCATCAGAAGCTTTGGGTCGTTCTCAGGTTTCAGCAAAAGTAGATAATTTAGAAAATAATATTATTTATATGATGAAAAATCCGGAAGCAGTAAAACAGGCAAATGCCTTTTTTGATAATATATATGAAAATTTAAAATCAAAAAATGTAGAAGATGCATATGAAAAAGCAACACAATATGAAAATGCTTTTGCAGAAGAATTTTTAAACAAATAATAATCCTAAATTTTTTATTAAACGGTATGTTGTTACATACCGTTTTTTTATGCAAATTTTGAAAAAATTTTTGTAAAACATTCTGTTTTGTAAAATTGCTAGTGAAATATAAAATATATATTGTTTAATTTTATCTATTTTTATACATAAGCTCAAACTCTTTACTTAAAAGGGTTTTTAAGAAAACATCTTTATAATTATTTATTAAGTTTTGTTAAGTACACCTATCAAAAGTATATACTCAACTTAACATATCTTAACAAAAGGGTTGAAATTTGATTTCACATGTGATATATTAAGTATATACACAATTGAATGTGATGAAAACTTAAAAAAACTTCACATTACTTTCCACCCCAATACCGTTTAACATTAT
>CACZSH010000106.1 GCA_902783785.1 uncultured bacterium
GCGCGTGTAGCCCAGTTGGATAGAGCGTTTGGCTACGAACCAAAAGGTCGCGAGTTCGAATCTTGCCACGCGCGAATTTTAAAAAAAGAGCCTTTGGGTTCTTTTTTTTGTGGCAAGATTGATAGAGCGTTTGCTCCATTGGCTTGCGTTAAAATTTCAAGTATAATGCATTATTCCACGAAAAACGTGACATTTAGTCACGTTTTTCTGTACGCCAACGGAGTCCTTGAACCAAAAGGTCGCGAGTTCGAATCTTGCCACGCGCGCCATTTAAAATAAGGGTTTCAGAATTTATCTAAAACCCTATTTTTTGCTATTTTTTTGCTTTGGTGCCATTTTGGTGCCACAAAGATAACCAAAAAGATATAACCCCATATAAAAGAAAAATAAAACTATTTTCTCAAAGGAATGAAATTCTGATGTCAAAACACGAAGACACATTTAACGCAAAAAATCCAAGACAATCTTACCTCACGCATTTTTTATATTTTTTATATGAAAGTTGCAAAAAATTTGTGTTTTTATTTTAGGACGCAACTTTTTATTTTTGTTTTTTTAAACAGCAATTTTTAAAGCTTGTAAAAATTTTTATATGTATTAATATTCAACAAGTTAAAATAATGCGACTAAATATTAAATAAAAATATGTAAAAGAGCTTTATTTTTTGAAAAAAAATTTGAAATATCCTCCATATGTATGAACCTCATATAATCAAAAAATTGTAAAATCTTTATACAAAGATATGTTAGAGGGATTTTCGTGGCACAAAATTATCGTAATCAGTATCAATATTCAAGAGAGTATTACAATAATAATACGGTAAGAACAGGATATAGAACAAAATATCCTCGTTCTGTTCAAGGCTACACCCAAACACCTTTGAGAAAACCTCAAAGACCTCAACAAATACCTAATAGAATTAGAAGAAAAAAAGTTTCTAAGAAAAAATTTTCTTTTAAGATTTTTATTGCTAACACTCTTTTACTAAGTTTACTTTCACTTGTAGGTTATTTTATTTTGCCGACAGGATTTAATGATATAACAAAACCTTTATTTTTAGGAGAAAGTAACAAAGAAATTTCTTTTAAGGCAAGAGAAATTCTTTTTCCAACCTCAAATTATATGTATAATGACTGGTATTTTGGACAAAGATTTTTAGCCGGTGCAAATACTAAAAATCCTAAAATGTCTACATTCTTTACTTCTAAAAAAATGACAGCATTAGAAGATAATTTAAATACTCTTATAAAACAATATCCAAAAATAAAACCGGCAATATATGTTTGGGATTATGATACAGGAAATTATGTTGATATAAATGGTTCTAAAATATATTCAGCTGCAAGCATAATTAAAATTCCGGTTCTTATTCAATTATTCAAAAAAATCGAAGCAGGACAAATTAATTTGTTTGAAAAAATGGAACTTACTGATTACTACAAAGCAAGCGGTTCAGGGTATATGCAATATTACAGAACAGGTTCGCAATATACACTTGATGCTCTTGCAAAAGTTATGATACAAACATCAGATAATTCTGCAACTAATATGCTTATTGCAAAAGTTGGTTCAATTGTTGGAGTAAACAGAGCAATCAGAGATTGGGGTTTAAGTAATACTCACGTTGAAAATTGGCTTCCTGATTTAGAAGGAACTAATTATACAACAGCAAAAGATTTAACTACTATGCTTTATAACTTAGATAATCCAAGTTTCTTAAGTGTTTCTTCACGAGAATATATTGTAGATTATATGAGTAAAGTTAAAAATAACAGATTGATTCATGCTGGATTAGGAAAAGATGCTTTATTTGTACATAAAACCGGTGATATCGGAAAAATGTTAGGTGATGCAGGTATTGTTTATATGCCTAATAATAAAAAATATTCGGTTGTTATTTTAGCAGAAAGACCTTATAATTCTTCTCAAGGTGTTCAATTTATTCAACAAGCTTCTAAAATGATTTATGACCATATGCTTACGGTTAAGTAAGAATTTAATATGTATTGTTTTTTAAAAAAAATTATTGTAAAATAGCTGTTATGAACGATTGTATATTTTGTAAAATAGCAAATAAAGAAATTCCATCAGAAATTTTATACGAAAATGATTATATCTTTGTAATAAAAGATATTAACCCAAAAGCACCTATTCATTTACTTGTTATAACAAAAGAACATTATACAAATTTGAATGAAATTAATAATGAAAATCTTTTGGGTGAAATTTTCAAAGGAATAAAAGAAGTTTGCAAAAAGTTAGATATAAAAGAATATAAAACACTTATTAATACGGGTAAATCAGCCGGACAAGAAGTATTCCACTTCCATGCGCATATTTTAGCCAATAAATAAAGGATTTTAAAATGACTCAAAAAGGTCAATATTATAGAGAATTAACACCATCAGGTTTTGGTATTGCTATAAAAATAAAAGATGTACTATTTTCAGAACAATCAAAGTATCAAAAAATAGAAATAATTGATACAGATTCTCAATTGGGTAAAATGATTACTCTAAACGGACTTATGTATGCAACAGAAGGTGATGAGTACTATTACAGTGAAATGGTTACTCATGTTCCGTTATTAAATCACAAATGTCCAAAAACAGTTCTTGTAATAGGCGGTGGAACAGGTTCAACAACAAAAGAAATTCTAAAGCATGAATCAATAGAAAAAATAACCATTGTAGATATTGATGAAATGGTTGTTAACACGTGCAAAAAATATTTACCTTCAATATCGAGTGGTCTTGATGATCCGAGAGTTGAAGTTCTTATTATGGATGCTTTTGAATATATAAAAGATAAGCATGACTTATTTGATGTTATATTAATAACAACTCCAAATCCTTTAGGGCCAGGAGTTGGAAAATTTACTAATCAATTCTACCAAAATGTCAAATCAGCTCTTAGAAAAGATGGCATTTTAGTCGTTCAATCCGAATCTCCAGTAGCAAAAGATGAAGATACAATTTCACTTTATAAATTGCTTTTACAAGAATTTAATCTTGTTGAAACATATTCTTCACCACTTCCTACATACCCTGGCGGATATTGGGCGTGGGCAATTTGCTCTGATTCTGACTATCCGTTTGAAGCTCTTGATGAAGAACGCTGCGAAAAAATCAGTAAACAATGCAAACTTTATACAAAAAAATATCACGAAAAATGTTTTAAAAATCAAACTTTATTGGAAGATTTAAAATAATCATTTTTTCTTTATTTGTTTTATAATTTTTATATGTTTTTAGATAAATTTCGTAAATATATAATTGCAAATATTATTTCTTTATTCGGATATATTATTTTAATATTTTCTTTAAAGTTTTTATTTATTGATAATAAAATAACAAAAATTTTTGATACTTTATATTTTAATGGAGATTTATTCAATTACTCTTACGAAATATCTGTAATACCTTATTTGATAAGTCTTACTATTATTTTTTGTATAATAATATTTCTTGTGATTTTACTTTTACTTGAAATATTTTTACAAAAAAGAATTAAGTTTATGAGTTCTTTAGAAAAATATTTTATTTATAAACCATTTGTTTTTTGGCTAGGATATTCATTAATTCCATTGCCGTTATTACTATTTTTTATAGGACTGATAACATTATTTTTATCATTACAAAATTAACTTCTTTATAATAATCCGTTATAAACTTCTCTATTACGTGAAGCTAAAGGTTTCGGAATATAATTTACATTATAATGTTCAGCTATCATTTTTATATTATAAGCGGCAGAACATATATAAATTTTTGTTTTATAATACTGTTTTAAAAGCTTTATTTGTTCTACAAGCCATTCTCCGGCATATTTCGGTTCAAAATCATATTCCATATTTAAATCAGTTATGATTAAATCATATGGATCTGAAACCATTCCAAAAATTAAATCATAAGCCTGTCTTGCACTATATGCACAATCAATTTCAACTTCATCATAAGTATTCAAAAGATTTGTCTTATGATAATTAACCCAACTTTGTGAATCATCAACTATTAGGATTTTGTTCATTATTATTTGAAACCCTCAAAATTTCGTAAATATCCATTTTTTTAGCTTTACCTCTGATTTGAACTTCAGAAATTTTAATTACATCCACATTACCTTTAACAGCATCATAAGTAGAACTACTTATTAAGAAATTTGTTTTATAAATTTTGTTATAACTTTCAAGTCTTGATGCAAGATTTACGGTATCGCCAATAACTGTATATTCAAGACGTTTTTCTGAACCAATATTACCTACAAATGCATCACCAGTATTTATTCCAACACCTATTTCAATTTTAGGTTTACCTTCATAAAGCCATTTCTCTTGTAATTGCTTAACTTTCTTAAGCATTGCATTTCCACATAATACGGCATTTAAAGCATGATTTTTATCATGAATAGGTTCTCCAAATATCGCCATAACCGCATCACCAATAAATTTATTAATTACGCCGTTATATTTTGTAATTAAAGGTTCAATTTCAGTAAAATATTCATTTAATATTGAAGAAATTTCTTCTGGAGTAAGCTTTTCACTCATAGAAGTAAAACCTCTTATATCAGCAAATAAAACAGTTACAACAGAACGTTTTCCTCCCAAAGAAAGATTATCAATATCTTTTACAACATTTTCCATAACATCTTGAGAGATATATCTTCCCATTGCATCTTTTATTTTATCCTTATTTCTTGATTCAATAATAAATTTATAAGAATATCCAAAAATCATTGTAATAAGCTGTAATGCTAGAGGAGTAACAACGTTTATCGCTATATTCATTTTAAAGAAAGTAACGCAAACAGCTATATAAGATAACATTATTGCTACAATAATACCTAAAGAAACAAATAACGAATAATAAACAACAACAAAAAACGTTACCAGAATAAGTATAAGCTGTACAATAAAATCTTGTAAAGCAGGTGTAGGTGTAACAAATTCATTACTTATTAAATTGTCTAAGTTTGTTGCTTGAATATCAACTCCAGGATGTTTTGGATGAATAGGAGTCGGCATAGCATCTTCCAAACCTAAAGCTGCCGCCTTCGCATTTGCACCCACAAATACTATTTTTCCGTCAAATTCTTTTGGGTCTATTATAGGTTTTTTACCGTTTTGTACATTATTCCAAGATTCTACAACATCAATTGCAGAATATGTTTTGTGTGAATATTCAGAATGTGGTCTTGTTTTATAAAAATGTAAATAATTGAATATTATAGATGGTGTTTGATATAGAGGAATCTTTAAATCTGTTTTATTATTTGTTAAATAGTTATTTGTTAAAGTAAATTCAGTTATACCATTTAATTCAGCATACATTTTTAAACCTAAAGATGGGTATAATTTACCTTTATAAGGAATAAGTTGAGGTATTCTTTTTAAATAACCATCATTATCTCGCTCTACATAAACTGAACCAACCTTTTTTGCAGCATCAAAATATCCTTTTGGATACATTGCCAAACTTGTGAAAGAACTTTTGTATTTATTTGTTCTTTCATCTTTTATATTTATACCAAATTTTTCACCAAAAGCTTTATCATATAATTCACCTTGTTGTTTATTTGAATAAACTCTATATAAAGGCATAAAACCAACAACAAGCTTATTATTTGACTTAACAGCATTATATAATTCTATATCAGATTTAATATTGTCTTTGTCAACAGAAGTTAAAATCGAGTCAAAACCAATAATCTTAGCATTAGTATATTTGTCTAAATAATTGAACATTTTGGCATACATATCTCTTTTCCAAGGCCAACGTTGCTTAGAAATAGACTTATCATCAATAACAATTATTACAATATCCTTATGTCCTGTTTTATTAGCAACAGCAATATTTGTCATAACATTATAAAATTTTGGTTCGATAAAAAAATTAAAAATTTGATATGTTATAAACATAAAGACGACTATCGAAATAAAAATTATTAAAGGTTTAAATTTTTTCATTACAACTCCGTTTATTTTATTTCATGATATAATAAACTTAAAAAAAAGGATATATAGTTATGGCGATGAATTTAATTGAATTATTAAAAAAAGAAAAATTGTATCCAATAGTTAGATGTGCTGATCCCCAAAAAGCAAAAGATACAGCAAAATCTTTAATTGATGGTGGAGTAAAAGTTTTAGAAATAACATTAGAAAATTCTTCAATTTATGAAGTTATAAATGAAATATCAAAAGAAGCAATAGTTTGTGCAGGTGGTGTAATCACATCACAACAAGCAACAAAAGCTTTTGAAAACGGAGCACAAATATTTTCTTCACCAATATTTCAAATGAATATGGTAAAAATATCTAAAAATGCCCAAATTCCTTTTATAGCTGGTACCTCAACAGCTAATGAAGCTTATCAAGCATGGAAAGCAAGAGTTCCGTTAATTAAAATATATCCTATAACTGCTCTTGGCGGACTTTTATATTTAGAAGATTTATTAAGACCTATGCCATTTTTAAATATTATGCCTATGGGCAATATTAAATTAGAAGAAGTTCCTGCATATATTCATGCCGGTGCGATTGCAGTTGGTGTTGGAAGAAACCTTTATGACGGATTTAATTTTACAGAAATTACTAACCGTACAAAAACTATTATGAGAGAATTAAAGGACTAATTTAAAAATGACTAAAAATATCGTTATATCAGGTTATTATGGCTCTGATAATTTTGGCGATGAAATGATTTTAAAAGTTTTAATTGATAAATTAAAACAATTTGATGTTAATATCACAGTACTATCCTTAAATCCTGAAAAAACAAAAACTCTGCATAAAGTAAATGCTATTAAAAGCTTTGATATTCTAAAGGTAATATTAACCATTTTTAAATCAGATATTCTCATATCAGGCGGAGGAAGTCTTTTACAGGATTCTACAAGTATTAAGAGTTTATTTTATTATCTTTTCATAATTAAAATTGCAGAATTTTTCCACAAAAAAGTTATGATTTTTGCACAAGGTATTGGACCTATTAAAAATAAATTTGGTGAAAATCTTTGTAAGAAATTATTAAAAAAAGCTAATTGCATAACTGTAAGAGATGATAAAAGCTTATTTTTACTTAGAGGATGGGGAATTAGTGATGCAAAACTTGTTGTTGACCCTTTGTTCGGTATAAATCTTGCAGGTTCAAATCCAACTGACGCTATTGGTATACAACTTAGAAGTTTTAAAGATTTAAATGAAAACTTTTTAATAAAACTTGCTAAAACAATTGAACAACATTTTTATAACAAAAACATACAAATATTTTCTTTCCAAGATTCTTTAGATAAAGAAGTTTGTATTCATTTTGAGGCATTATTAAAAAATATAAATCCGAATTTGCAAACTAAAGTAATTTACAACAAAACTCCCCAAGAATTAATTAATCTTATGAGAGAACTTAAATATATGATTGCAATGCGATTTCATGCTTGTCTTATTTGCGCAAAATATGGTATAAGAACACTTGCTCTTTCTTATGACTACAAAGTTGATAAGTTAGCAGAAGATTTAAAACTACCTTGTACAAATATAAATTCAAATACAAATTTGGATTTTTATATAAATCAAATGAAGACAATAGACAGAAATAATTTACTTACAATAGTAAACAGTAAAGTCTTTGATTGGTCTTATTTAGAAAATTTACTTAAGTAATTGTTCAGCTAATTTTGCAATTGTTTTTGGAAAATATCTTTGTAAATATTCAGCTCTCATTGAATATCTATCAATAGTATTATAAGTATTTAAAAGAGCATTAATTTCTGCTAAAGATTCTTTTAAAGCTCCGTTTGTTTGACTTGGATGACATGTTGTATTCATAAAATAATCTATATGTTCTCTTTGAGTATTAGAAAAATTATCGTTAAATAAAGCTTTTTCACTTTCATATATTTCTTTTATATCATTATCAGCAGAAAGTAAAAGAGATTCTGTTGCATCTTTTGTTTTGAAAGTTGTTGTATCGTATTGTTTCATATCTTTTGCATGACCCAATTCATGTAAAAGAATATATGGAGTATCACATGTTGTTACGTCTTTTCTTCCAGGATGATAAAATGATGCTGTATCATCATCTATTTGGAATAATCTTGTAACGTTGTTTTTCATTTTTATTAATTCGTCACCTGAAACTGTTTTTAGTGCAGGAATAAGTTTTTCGCTTTTTCCGCCTAAAATATATGAATACAAATCAATTTCCGTATTTTCATTTGTATTTCTATCTTTTACATTTAATTTTTTATTATCTTCACTATATTTAATCTCATAAGATTTATTATTTTTTGAAGATATAAATGTATTTTCATCAATTACTTCAAAAGCTTCCGAATGATTATAAAGAGTATTTCCATCTTTATCCGTTATTTTATAATCTACAATTCTGTTACCTTTTGGATCATCTTCATATAAATATTGAGTATGTGTACCGTCAATTGATTTCATATCTTTTTTGACAGTTTTAATACCCGTATTTTTGTCTATTTTACCAGAACTTATTTCTTCAATTTTCCCATTGTTATAAACTCTTTTTGTATTAAAAATACCTTTAATTTCAGAAGGTTCAGAATATTCTTTATAATCTTTTGTAATTATAGTTTCTTTCAAAGGAATTGTTTTTTTATTTAAAATTTTGCTTGTAATTTCTGATATTGTATTGGTTTTAAAATCTTTTCCTTTTTTTATTTCATATTGTTCATTATTTTTTGTTATATATGTAATTTCTTCAATTGCACGTGGTTTGCCGTTTTTATCTGTTGTTAATGTTTTTTTATTTCCATTTTTATCTGTCGCTGTAATATCAAGAGATTTTCTTTCATATTTATTCGTATTTAATTGAACAGTTTTTAAATTATCACCAAATTCGTTTTCGATTTCAAGAATTTTTTCTGCAACATTTTTTGCATTCATATCTTGATTTGAATAATAAAGATTGAATGTAATATCATCTGCACTAAGTTTTGTATTAGCTAAAATACTAACTTTTTCTTGAATTTCTTTTGGTTTTTGAGCAAGTTTTACTAATTGTTTTTCACTAAATTTTTCTTTAACCTTATCTGAAAATTCAGGAGTTGTTTTTGTGAAAGTATCAGGAATACTCGTAAATGATACTGTTTTACGTTGTTTTAATGTATTAAAAACAGGTTTATATATATTATTTAAACTTGAAATCACTACCATACATGGTTTTTAAAACACATAAATCCATGTAATTGCTTTATTTTGTACACTTAATTAATATTGATTAACAATTATTTTTGACCAAATAATTTCTTAAATTTATTAAAAATAATTTTTGCTAAATCAGTATCATTTTTTTGAATAATACTGTCAACATCCTCTTCATCAAAAATGCTCTTGTCAAATTCGTCATGATCTTGATCTTTTTCTTCTTCGTCTTTTTCACCTTGTTGAAAATAACCGGTATTTCCTCCGCTTCCATCACTTGTTTTTTGCGGTTGCTTTATTACTGGCTGATTAAAATTGTTGTTTACATTGTAATTAAAACTCATAAGAAAATCCTTTTTTTCTTATGTTAAAAATTTAATTAAAATTTTTCATCATTTAAAAAGATGATTATATTTCAGATAATTTTTTGTTTAGTTCATCAATATTTTTTATAACATCTTCTAAAAATAATTCAAAATTTGCACGTTTTTGAACAGTATTTTCTTGTACTATTAATTTTGTGCATTTTAACATTTCAAATTGCATTATTTGATATAAAAATATTGTTGATGAAATTTTATCTAACATAGAATATATTGAAAGATAAAATTTATCATCTTCAATATCTTTATTAAGCAGCTCATTAATTTGAGCTTTTATATCAAAATTGAGTTTTTCATCTTTACTAACAAATTCTTTTGCTTGTTTTTTTAATTCAATCGGATTATAGGCACTATCGTACAAAGCTTTATTAATAATATCTTCAGTTGTATTAGAATCAAATGGAGTACTCATTTTAGACATTAAAGCATTTAATCCAATATTTTCAGTACCTTGTATTAATGCTCCAAAACTAGTTATATTATACACTTTCAATTGCGGATTTTTTTGTATAAATTTTTCAAATTGTTTTATAAAAATAGCATAATCTTCTCTGGTTTTAACCTTTTCTCCGGTAACAGATTTAACATAAATTAATTTTTTCTCAGTTGTAGCTGTTTTAATTTTATCATTTTCAATTATAATATGACCTTTATATGAATTTGTCGAATATGGAATTTCACCTTTAAATGCTAAATCAACACCACATAATATTATATTTTTACAACCTAGATTTTTAGCACAATTAAATGCACTTATAGTTGAAGTTCCAGCAATATCATATAATTTTACAAATTTATTTACTTCACTTATTTTTAATGCTAAATCAAAATTATCCGGATAATATACAAAACATCTCTTTTTAGGCAAATTATATACTTCATAATCTGATTTAATATCAACTATATAATTCATATTGATAAGATTAGAATTATTGCTGTTAAACGTATGCAATATATAGTTAGAATCTGTAAATACACCAAAATTTGGAATTATATTATAATCAAGCAAACAATCTAATGCTCTGTTAACAGCAAATATAATAAATCTATCCGAATATTTTTTTATTAAATCAATATTATCTTTTAAGCTTGGTCCGGCACCGACCACTAAGGCTGTTTTATTTTCAAATTTATTATTCAGAATACTTATGGGATAAGTTTGTCCGCTATTTTTTATAAAATTTATACTTGAATATACCCATGCTCTTGAATTTCGTTTAATTGTATTTATATCAGAAATTTTTAAAGAACAAACATCATATATCTTTTCTGTAAATTCTTTTATTTTATCAGGATAAATTTGTAAATATTGTTTTAAAAATATTATTTCAATTTTATCATTTATAATATATTTTTGAGAAATATAATTATAAATATCTTCGTAAGAAGTAGTCATAAGAACTCTTCCACTTTCAAGATATTTTTTATAATCCACCATCTCAAAAGCAACACGTACAACATTTATATCAGGTTCTATCAATAAAATTTTACTCTCATATTTTTCAAAAACATAATCAAGTAAATAACCTACACCCAAACCATAAATTACTATAAAATCAAATTTACCCATGTTATTTTTTATACTTGATTGAACATTATAAAAAGCTTCTTCTATAGGATTTTCAGGACTTTCTAAAGGTAAATTGTTTTTAACAAAAACAATATCATCACTTTCTGATTTAGCAATATTTATATACTCTCTTGCTTCATCAAAAGAAACATCTATAAGACAATCTGCTAAATTTTTATTAACTTTTTTTAATGATTCTATATTTTGGCTAAACATAAGATTAAAATACCAATTAAACACTAAAAAAGCAAGGCTGAAATTAATCAACCTTGCTTTTTATTATTAAATAAAATTATTATTCAATAGTAAAGTCAGGAGCTCCAAACATACCTTCTATTTCTTCTAATATAGCAGAAGGTTTTCTTGCTTGATTACGAGCTGCAGCTCTTCTTTGCGCTTCTTTGTCTTTTTCTTCATTAGCATGAGTTAAGTGATGGAAACCTGTACCGGCAGGGATTAAACGGCCGATGATAACGTTTTCTTTTAAACCTCTCAACAAGTCTTTTTTACCATCAACAGCAGCTTCTGTTAATATTCTTGTTGTTTCTTGGAATGATGCTGCTGAAATAAATGACTCAGTATTTAATGAAGCTTTTGTAATACCTAAAAGCATATATTCACAAGTTGCTGTTTGCAAACCGTTTGCTTCAGCTTCTTTATTTTCTTTTTCAAATGTTTGAACTTCAACAAGTTCACCAGGCAATAATTTCGTATCACCAGGTTCAAGAACTTTTACTTTCTTAGTCATTTGACGAACAATAATTTCAATATGCTTATCGGCAATTTCTACACCTTGTGAACGGTATACACGTTGTACTTCGTCTACAAGATATTGTTGAGCAACTTCAGGTCCGCATAATCTCATAACATCATGTGGATTTAAAGGACCACTTGTTAAAGGATCACCTTTTTTAACTTTTTGACCATTTTGAACAACAATATTTGCATCAATAGCAAATTTAATTTCTGTTCTTGTACCATCTTCTGATTCTAAATACAATCTTGGCATATCATCATCTGTTTCAATAACAGCTTTACCGTCATATTCAGCCAAAATAGCACTATCTTTTGGTTTTCTACCTTCAAGTAATTCTTCAACTCTCGGAAGACCTTGAACGATATCACCTGTTTTTTGTCTTTCGTACAATAACGTAGCCAACATATCACCACGTAATACTAAAGAATTTTCTTCAACTAACAATTGTGTACCTGGGCTTATCAAATATGGTCTGCCTTCTCTGATTACTATTTCAGATTTTGAAACTTCAACTACTTGGCCTGAAACAGGAGATTTGTCTCCACCTTCTGTCAATAAGTCTTCCAATTTAACCATATCGCCTTTTTTAACAAGTGTTTTTGTTGAAACAGGAACTTTTGATTCAAAGTTTTCACATACCAACAATAATCTTCTTGCATCAGCTTCTTCTTTCTTAATAGAAGCAACACCATCATTGATTACCAGAACTTGTGTTTTTGCAACCGGAGTTTTTGGTTCGATAATATCACCGTGACTTACAAGCAATTCTGTTTGTAATGATGAATTTAATTTAGCATTACCTTCAATTTCACGACGAACGATTAATGTTTCTAATACTACAATTTTTAAATCATTATTCTTATCAAGTTCTACCATACCTTTAAGATGAGATAAGTATCCTTGCATTTGAAGAACCAAACTTGTTCTTGTTAATGTAGCACCATCAAGATTTCTTACTCTTGCGCCATCTTTATATTGTAATTGAGTAACTGGTACTATATCAATTAAATCATCTGTTTTGTCAAATTTAATTGATACATCTTGAGGTTTTATTTTAATAACTTGAACAGGTCTTACAAGAATTTGGATAGGTTGATCAGTAATACTGTCTTCTTCCAAACTAAGTGATGTATCAAGTTCTTCGTCTAAATCATCAATATCTAAGTCATCCATTTCAGAATCCATTATTGTAACAATTGATGTTTCTTTTGCTTTTATACCGTCTGCAATAACAGTTCCTTTTTTAATAACTTCATTTTCTTCAACTTTTAATTCAGAAACACTTGATAATGTATGAATTTGACCTGGTCTAATTACAACTTCATGAATAACATCGTTGTATTCTTTAATTTCAACGATACCATCTAAGTGACAATATATATCCTTAACAATTTCAGTACCTGCTGTAACAAATGTTCCTGATTCTACCATTTTTAAAGAAGAATCTTTACTTAATTGATGTACTTCTTCAGGAATAAATACAACATCACCTGATTTTGTAATTATTTGATTTTCATCAACTTCAACGTTAATATATTTGATTTCACCTGATGATTCAACTGAACAATCACCATTAATCAATTCAGCAATAATCATACCATTTTCAACAGGAGTATCAACAGGAGCTTTTACGATATATTTTTCACCAGTTTCTTCAACTGTCCAAATTTGTTCTTTTTTAGTTTGTTCAAAAGTAGCATTTGAAGGCATTAATGAAGCAATTACAATTGTTAACTCTTTACCTTGAACAATTTTCTTAATTTTTTGACCTTCAAATTTTGTTTCTTCAACAACAAGATCAGCTCCTACACGAACTTCACCACCATGTTCACAAATTGTTAAAGTTTCAGCAAGTTTTTCGCCTTCTTTCATTTTTTGACCATCTTTAACAAGTAATTTTGAACCACTTGGTAAGTTATAAACGTCACCGCCTAAAACCCAAACAATACCTTGTTTGTTTGCAGTTCTGGAAATGTTACCTTGTCTGTCTTTCTTTTCATCTGCAATAAAGTCTTTAAAGATAACTTCACCGGATAAATCAGAAGTAATATCTTTTGTAGCTTTTTCTGTCAAACGAGAACCATCCCCTTGTGATACCGGTTCGTATTCTGCTAACTTAAAGCCTTTTTCAACTTCTTGACCGTCTTTAAAGAAGATTGTTGCACCTGCAGGAATATGATATTTAGTAGTTCTTTTTGCACCTGCAATTTCTGCTTCTGTTTCGTATATAGAAAGATTTACAACATCCCCGTGACGAGTTCTAATTTCTCTTGTTTTAATTTTACAAGATATTTTACCTGCTTCTTTAGCTTCAACAGTTTTCATTGCACCGGAACCTTTGAATACACCACCTGTGTGGAATGTTCTCATTGTTAACTGTGTACCAGGTTCACCGATTGATTGTGCAGCAATAATACCAATTGCTTCTCCGACATCTACAAGTTTTTGTGTTGTCATTGCCCAACCATAACATTTTTGGCAAACACCATATTCTAATTCACAAGTCAAACCTGAGCGAACATCTAATTCTTCAAGATTTAAGTGACGAATTTTTTCTATATCTTCACGACCTAGTGTTGTATTTTTAGCTACAAGAAGTGTTCCGTCAGTATCAACAATATCTTGTGCTATAGTTCTTCCTAATAATCTGTCAATTAACGGAACAATGATAACACCACCGTCTAAAATACCTTTTAATTTAATATGTTTTGTACCATGACAATCTGTATCACGGATAATAACATCTTGAGCAACGTCAACAAGACGTCTTGTTAAGTATCCTGAGTCAGCTGTTTTTAACGCAGTATCTACAAGACCTTTTCTTGCACCGTATGATGAAATGATATATTCTGTACAAGATAGACCTTCTTTAAAGTTTGCCTTAATCGGTAAGTCGATGATTTGACCTTGCGCATCAGCCATCAAACCACGCATACCTACCAATTGTGATACTTGTGACAAGTTACCTCTGGCACCGGAAAATGCCATCATATATACCGGATTTAATCTATCAAAGTTTTCAACTACTTGAGCTGTTAATCTTGCTGTTGTTTCTGACCAAGTATCGATTACTTTTGTATATCTTTCTACTTCGGTAATTTCACCTTTTAAATAACGAGTTGTTGACTTTTCAATTTCATCTTCCGCCTCTTTCAATAAATCTTTTTTAGATTCCGGAACTGATAAATCTGAAATTGAAATAGTTACGCCGGATTTTGTCGCATAGTGATAACCTAAGTTTTTTAATGTATTAGCAAGTTCTGCTGCTTTAGCTCCGCCATATTCAAGATAAATTTGTGATAATAGCTTGTTTAAAGCTTTTTTATCCATCTGCTTATTAATGAATTCAGGAGCATTCTTTATTTGTGTATACATATTTTCCATATTTTATTATCCTTACCTAAACTTCTTATACAAGTGCCTTTCTTACAGCCTCATTGAAAATGATTCTGCCTGCTGTTGTTTCAAAACGTTTTCCATGTTCATCACGAACAATAATTTTATCGTGAAGTTTTATAACACCTACTTCAAGAGCTGATATTGCATCCTGGAAGTTGTAAAAATAGTGTTTAGGCTGCATACTTTCATCTTTAATAAGAGTTAAA
>CACZSH010000107.1 GCA_902783785.1 uncultured bacterium
AGAAAAGAAAGAACGTATTTCAAGATTAGTTCAAATGTATGCTGATCAAAGAAACGAAATTCCTGAGGTATATGCAGGTGATATCTGTGCAGCAGTTGGTTTAAAAGAAACAACAACAGGTGATACTTTGTGTGATGAAAAATCTCCAATTATATTAGAAAAAATGGTATTCCCTACACCGGTTATTTCGGTTGCGATTGAACCAAAAACAAAAGCTGACCAGGAAAAAATGGGTATCGCATTACAAAAACTTGCTGAAGAAGATCCTTCATTCCAAGTTAAAACAGACCAAGAAACAGGTCAAACAATTATTTCAGGTATGGGCGAACTTCACTTGGATATCATCGTAGACCGTTTATTAAGAGAATTCCACGTTGATGCTAACGTAGGTAAACCACAAGTTGCTTACAGAGAAACAATCAGAGGAAATGCAGATCAAGAATCTAAATTCCAAAGACAATCAGGTGGTAAAGGTCAATACGGACACGTTAAAATCAGAATTTCACCGGCAGAAGAAAATGCAGGTTTTGTATTTGAAAACAAAATTGTCGGTGGTGCTATTCCGAAAGAATTTATCGAACCAGCAAGAAAAGGTATGGAAGAAGCACTTGAAGGCGGAATCTTAGCAGGATTCCCTATGATAGACGTTAAAGTTGAACTTTATGACGGTTCATACCACGAAGTCGACTCTTCAGAAATGGCATTTAAAATTGCCGGTTCAATGGCTATCAAAGACGGTGTCAAAAAAGCACAACCTTGCGTACTTGAACCTATGATGAAAGTTGAAATTGAAATTCCTGATGAATACACAGGTAACATCATTGGTGATATTTCAAAAAGACGTGGTAGAGTTGAAGGTCAAGAACCTCAAGGTAACACAGGTAACGTAATTGTAAGAGCAACAGTTCCTCTAGCAAATATGTTCGGTTACGCAACTGACTTACGTTCTAACACTCAAGGTCGTGGTACATTCTCTATGGAATTCAAATGCTACGAACAAGTTCCTAGAAACGTTGAAGAAGAAATTATCGCTAAATCTGGTAACAAATAGTTGATAATTGTAAATAAACAAAAAAGGGCGATGGTAAAACCATCGCCCTTTTCTATATAAAATAAAAATATATTACATCTCTAAAACAGCACACAAATCTTTTCTATGAGTTTTTCCTTCAAATTCAATTAATGCTACTTCGTCATAAAGAGCATCAGCTGCAAATGTGTATGTCTTTGCATTTTTTGTTACAACAAGAGTTCTATCGCCTGTTGTTAAATATTCAAGGTACTCATTTTTTCTTGTATTAAAGTGAGCTACAAGTGTATCGTCATCAAGTTTGCTTAAGCCTGAAATAACTTTTCCGTTTTTATTTCCTGCCGATAAAACACATGATACAGAAACTTCATCTTTTGTATTTATATATTCATAATCATCGGCAAATGAACCGATTACACAAGCATACATCATATCAAAAAGATTATCTTCTATTGTTGATAATATTCCTTGGCAATCGTGGTCTTGTAAAAACGGATTAAATTCTAATGCGACAACTTCATTTTCCGGAGTTAATACGCAATCTATACCAAGAATTCCGACATAAGGCGTTTCTTTTTGAGAAAGTGCATCAAGTGCAGGAAAAATTATTCCTTGCATAATATAATCTTCAACATCTCTTGTAATTTTGTAATCAGGTATATAAGCTCCCATTCCGGGAGTTAAAAGCCCACCGTCGCCGTCAAGCACAAATTTGTAATTTCCAACACTGCTTAATGGTATAGCGTGATAACCGTCCGTTATAACGTAATATGAAAACTCATGTCCGTATACAAAGTCTTCTACTATTACCCTTTTTTCATTTCTTACAAAGCAATCTTCTATAAATGATTTTGCAACGCTCATGGCAGAACAAATCATAGTTCCGTTTGAATTTCTGTGTTCATCAGTTTTTACAACAACCGGAAGCATTGAATTTCTTGTATAATCAATAGCTTGTTGAGGTTTTTCAAAAATGCCAAATCTTGCAGTCGGTACATGTAATTTATACAAGAATTTTTTACCTGCTGATTTATTTATAGCAATTTGAGCACTTGCAGCAGTCGGGCCAAAAATCATTTGTCCGTTTTCTTGAAAAATTCCTACAATATCTGCTCTTATAGCTTTTTCACTTGTACAAATTGTTAAATCGATAGCATTTTCCATTGCAAAGTCAAGCAAACCTACGGCATCATCTTCTCTAATATCAAGACAAGTTGCAAATTCTTTCATTGCATCATTTCCAGGTGCTATGAAAATATTTGTTATTCCATCTGTTTTAGAAAGCTTTTGTGCAAGTGCATATTCTTTTGCACTATTGCCTATGATTAAAATATTTCTGTCCATAAAAATATTATACTACATAAAATATATGATTTTTATTAAGAAATATTACAAAAAATAACATAATTTTGTATAATAAACATGACTTTTGAGAATTTGTCATTAAAGACATACTATCAGAGGAGTGAGAGAGATTTATGGCAAACATCATCAATTATTTAACACAAACATTTTTGACACCTGCAACACCAAATGTGCAACCAATGGAGCAAGTTAAACAAGTAACTTCTTCTAATCCATTTTCAGGAAATCCTTTTGTTAGTATGAATATTAAAGCGACTAATATGGAATATTACGCAAAAAATCGCCCTGTAAAAGGCGGATACTTCGCAGGATATTATAATAATAAACCTAACATTGTAGGTCAAAGATTATTCCTTGAAGTGTAGGGTAAGGTTTGAATAAATAGACGGTGCAAAGCACCGAATTAGAAACGAGGAAAAAGAAATAGGGCATTTTGGACAAATTGTTTCAGATGCCCCTTATTTTTTATAGACTTTTTTATATTATCCATGAGTCTATAACAAATTAAATAAACAAGGATAAAGTTGAATGAATTTAGCACTTATGTCGGGTATTCTAAAGATACTTAAGAAAGGAGATAGCTAAATGAAATATTTATCTGAAAGAAAGCCCAGCATATATTTAGATATTATAGGCAATGATTTAACAGATTTACTAAGAGATACACTATCTGCAAATCATTATTTTATGCCATTATCATTAAAAGAAGAATGTGAAATGACGCCGCCTGTTGAAATTAAGCAGTGTGATAAAAGTTATTATGTAAGTATTCAATTACCTGGGATAAAAAAAGAAGATATAAAAATTGAACTTGAAAAAGATTTTGTAAATATAAGTGCTGAAATGAAAAAAGAAGAATTAAAAGAAGGGCAGTCTGTAAAATCTTCGGAATTTAGATATGGCAATTTCATGCGAAAAATCTCTTTTGACAAACCCATTAATATTGATGAGGCACAAGCACACTACCAAAACGGTATCTTAACCATTAATATTCCAAAACAAGAGATAGAAAACAAACACGCTAAACAGCTGGAGATTAAGGATTAGTCCTGAAATAAAATGGGTGAACAAATATCTTTGTTCACCCTAAAATATTATAGAATAAATTATTCTATTTTTTTACAGAAAGCTTTTCTTCTATTTTTGAAACTATATAATCACAAATTTTTACTTCCAAATTTGTTGAAAAATGATTATTTATTTCTTTTATAAAATAACAAGGACTTGTAACATTTACTTCTATAATTTTAGAATTTATAACGTCCAATCCTGCCATATAAATTCCCATTGAATTTAATTTTTTTGCAACTTTAGTAAAGTTTATTTTTTCTTCTTCTGTTAAAACAGCTTTTTTTATAAATTCGTCGCTATGAGTATTGAATTTAAAATCATCTTTTGTCGGCAATTTTTGTACACATTCATCAAGTACGGTGTCGCCCAATGTCATAACTCTTTTATCTCCAAATTTTGCTTCAGGTATATATTTTTGAACCATAATAAGAGTTTGTCCGTCATTTGTCATTGATTTTATAATACTGTTTAGGTTAACATCTCCATCTTTTAAAAACATTACGTTTGAGCCAAAACACAAATTCAAAGGTTTTAAAATGAGTTCTTTATGTTTTTTTAAAAATTCTTTAATGTCATTTTTGTTTGAAGTTACTATGTTTTCAGGCATAAATTCAGAAAAATACAAAGCGTGGAATTTTTCATTAAAGCTTCTTATTGCTTGTGGTGAATTTATTATACAAACTTTGTTTTGGTCGACAAAATCCATAACATATGTTGAATTTATGTAATTTAAGTCAACGGGCGGATCTTGTCTAAACATTACCAAATCAAAATCTTCGATATTAGAATGATATTCTGTCTTTTCATAAAAAATGTTTCCGTCTTTTTCAAAAGCTTTATAACAAATGGCTTTTGCTTTTGCATTTATAACAGATAGTTTATCTTCTGTTGTTATTGATACGTTAAAATTTCTATTTAAAAATTCTTTTATTAACCAAAAATTTGTTACTAAATTATTAAATTCAAAATATTTTAGTTCAATTTTATCAATGATAAATAATATATTCATAAAATGCTACACCTTCTAAATGAAAGTGTAGCACATAAAATAACCTCTGCAATAGTATTACAAACTATTTAATTATACTTCTTCTGGTTGATGTTCTTGTTCAGATTGAGATTGCTTAAATTCTAATCTTTTGTTTTTATACAAAATTAAAGCTTTAGCAAGTTGATCCGGACAACTGGTATCCTTGTTTCCACATCTTATACCACTTAATTTTGAAATAACATCATCAATTGTTAAACCTTTTACAAGTGCTGTAATTCCTTTTTGATTACCATTACATCCACCGTAAAATTGAACATCTTGTACAATTCCATCAAATATTTGTATTGCTATTCCTTGAGCGCAAACACCAACTGCGTTGTATTGAATTACTTCTGATTGAATACCTTGTGCCATATGTTTTTTCCTTTACTATTTACTACTTTCAGAGTTTGAATCAGAACCGCTCATGTAATAAAGAGTTGCAAACGAAGCATCCCACGCATTTAATGAACTTCTCATTTTCTTAGCTCTTTTTTCTCTTTTCTTTAATAATTTCTTTTGATCTTTTTCATATTTCTTTTGTAGTTTTTTACTTGCTTTTCTTTCTTCCAAGTTAGCATTAATCATTGTTAACGCTTTTTTGTATGATTCTGTGTTATAAACTTCTTTTGTATATTGAGGATAATTATATGAAACATAATCATAAATATTCATCAATCTTTTTTCACCTGAAGGATGAGTTTCTAAAACATCCACATAATTTCCTGTTATCTTGTTAAGAACAGAAATCATAGCAAGAGGATTGTATCCTGCTTTTACCATTAAATCTACACCTGTTAAATCAGCTTCAAATTCATCGCTTCTACTGATTTTTGTTGTTGCAAGCTGATTACCTGCTGCAACTGCGATATTTCCAGCAGTTGTCTTAGTATTACTTGCTATATTATTTGAAATAGAATTTATTGCTGCGTTTAAAAGAGTTTGCTTTGCACAATGTCCGTTAATTATATGTCCCATTTCATGAGCAATTACACCTGCAAGTTCGTGGTCATAATCTACGTAATTTAATAACCCTCTATACACGTGAACTTCTTTGTTTATATCAGCGTATGCATTTACATCTTCTTGATCCGAAACTGTAAATGTTATATTCTGTGGAAGATTGTTTTTTGTTAATATCTGTTTTCCTATTTTGTTAACTCTTTCCAAACTTGCTTTACTGTCCCAATTTGTAGAGTTCGTTGCTGCTGTGGTTGTTGTAGTTGTTGTAGCTGCAAAAGAATCGTTTTGTACCGCTATAAAAGCCACAAATAAAAATAAAATACTAAAAATCTTTTTCATAAAAATCTCCTTATTTGTGTAAATTGTATCATAAAAATTTTTTGCAACAAAATTTTACCATACCATGGTGGGGTGTTAGATTTTTTTATAAAAAGGGTATAAAATTTATGTAGATAGAGGACAAAATGGAACATCAAAAAATCTTAGAAAAAAGAACTTTACTTGTAATTATATTAACAGTTATAACAATGTTTTTGGAAATATTTTACGGCTTTGTTACCCATTCAATGGCATTACTTGCTGACGGTTTTCACATGGGGACACATGCTTTTGCGTTGGGTATAACCTTTTTAGCATATTTTTTATCTCGAAAATTTGCAGATTCAGACTTGTTTCTAAACGGTACAGAAAAGATTAAAACTCTTGCAGCTTATACAAGTTCAATCTTTTTAGGCTTAACCGGTATTGGTATAATAATAGAATCCGTATTAAAATTTATAAATCCTATACCTATAATTTTTTCGGACGCAATATTAATTGCGTTAATAGGATTAATCGTAAATATTTTAAGCATATTAATAATGAAAGGTAAACATGTCCACTTACACTTAGATAAATGCGAACACAATCATCATCACGAAGAAGAACACGAAGACAGCAATTTTAAATCAGCATATTTACATATATTAGCTGATGTGTTAACTTCAATTCTTGCTATTGTTGCTCTTATCTTATGTAAATTTTTGCACGTTACTTATTTTGATCCTTGCATTGGAATTTTAGGCGGTATTGTAATTATAAAATGGTCATATGGATTACTTAAAGATACTGTCAGAGTTCTTTTGGATATGAAGTGTTAAAATTTTTGTAACAAACTCTTAACATAATAAAGTAAATCTCTAAAGTTTATTAAAAAATAAACCGATAAAAAATATGTAAGCAAGATAACAAAAAGGGATATGTTGATATGTTAAGAAGAATCGAAAAACCAAGCAATAA
>CACZSH010000108.1 GCA_902783785.1 uncultured bacterium
TTATTGCTTGGTTTTTCGATTCTTCTTAACATATCAACATATCCCTTTTTGTTATCTTGCTTACATATTTTTTATCGGTTTATTTTTCAAAAAACTTTAGAGATTTACTTTATTATATTAAGAGTTTGTTACAAAAAGTTTCAACTAGGTATTATTTCTATTATTTGATACAATTAGCATATGAAAATTTCAGTTATACTCACGAGTTACAACTATGAACAATATATAAAAGATGTTATAGAGTCCGTTTTAAATCAGACTTTTACAGATTTTGAACTTATAATTATTGATGACTGTTCCACTGATAATTCTGTTGAAATTATTAAACAATTTGATGATAACCGTATAAAATTTATTCAAAACGAAAAAAATTACGGATTAAAATACTCTATTCAAAAAGCGGTAGAATTGGCACAAGGGGAATGGATTGCCTTTTTGGAAAGTGATGATTTATGGGTTTCAAACACTTTAGAAACAAGATTAAATTACGCAAATAAATATCCTGATGCGGGTATAATTTTTAATGATGTTGAAGAATTTGGTGATGAAGAGTGGCTTAATGCAGTAAAAAATAATTTTACAAGAACAAGAAAAATATTAAACAGACTTATATTTCCAAAAAATATTTTTTATAACATTAATGTGCACAATCTTATTATGACATTTTCTTCAGTCATGATTAAAAAAGAATTTTTTGAAAATTTAAATTTTAACACTCCAATTGATGCTCTTTTAGACTGGTGGATTTATATTCATATCTCATATCATACAAAAGCTTTTTATATTAAAGAAAAGCTCACAAAATGGCGTCAACACAAGCAAAGTTATATCTTAAGAAAAAAGCATACGCCTTTTAAATTTGCTAATATTGAAGCATATTTAGATGTTTATAAAACAAATAACATTAGTATTACTTTTTTACCATTTTTAATATTTACTATCATAGTTATGTTGTTAAACAGATTAAAATTTTACTATATATTACTAATAAGAAAAATCAAAGATATATTACACATAAAAAAACGTAAATCACCGTTATTTGATGATTAACTAAAGTTTTAATCAAACAAAAAGATAAAAAATGTTCGTAAAATTTTAGTAAAAATTCTGCGTAACATATCCGGACAATTTCTCAAGATATTGAACATAAAATTTTTAATTAATATTGGTGTAAAAGTATTTATTTTTATTTCTTCAGTATTGTTTTTTATGTATTGAAGAACTTTTTTATTTTTTATTTCTTTTTCAAAATTGACAATTGTAGTTTTATCTCGGTTTAATCCTAATAAAACCGAACGTTTTACAAACGGACAGTCATCTTTTAATAATTCTCGCCAATAATAAATTGAAGGATTAAAAGAATTTTGATATTTTGTTATAAAAGAATTATATTTAAATCCACTATTTATAAGCTTTTGAGTAAGTGCTATTTCGTAGTTTAAAATAATATCATTTTTAGTTTTTTCTTCTTTGATCGAATTTATAAAATCAATAAAATCATTCGACATGAAAACATTTTTCCTAAAAGCAATAAACCAGCTTTGTAAATGTGGTTGAAGCGTTGAAACACAAATTTTACCATATTTTTTAAAACCGTATTTATTTTCAACAATTCCCCAAAAATCTGAATTATAATTTTTTTCAAAAACTTTAGAAAGCTCATCAATACAATAAACGCTGTCATTTACAAATAAAAGTTCGTCAATATCTTCAAGCAAATTATTTTCCAGAGCATAATTAAATCCTCTTTTATAAGAACCAAAATCATATTCATTATGTTTTACTAATATTACATTATCAAGTTTACTTTGTTCTTCTTGAGATAAATCAGAAAGTGATAAAAATAATATTTTATCGCAATATTTTTTTAGATTTTCAACGTAAAAAAGAACGTAATCATCAATCACGTTCTTTTTATCAAAATGTGCAAATATTGCTAATCTTTTCATTAAATTAGTATTCAATACCTTGTCTTGCCATAACACCAATGTCAAAGTAGTGTTTAATAGGTTTCATTTCAGTAACAAGGTGAGCCAAAGCTTTTAATTCAGGATGTGCATAACGACCTGTTAACACAATTTCAAGAGTTTCAGGTTTATTTAATAATGCATCTTTAACATCTGAAACTTTAATCATATTCATAGCAATAGCAATATTAATTTCATCTAAAATTATAAGTTGATATTTATCACTTTGGATAGCTTCTTTAGCAAGTTCCCAACCTTTTTTAGCTTCTTTATAATCTTCTAAACAAATATTGTGAGAATAAACAACTCTATCAACACCGCATTGAACAATATCTAAATTTGGGAACATACCACCAGAAACAATTTCACCGTAAGAAGTTGCGCTATCACCTTTAGCAAATTGGATAATAAGCACTTTCCAACCATGTCCCAATGCTCTCATAGCCAAACCTAATGATGCAGTTGTTTTACCTTTTCCGTCACCTGTGTAGATTTGTATATAACCGCGTTCTAACAATTTATGCCTCCAAAGATTTCTTTTTCCTGTTCTAATTTTAATTTTGTATCTAAATTTTTACATCATATTATCAATGTATTTTTAGATTTGTGGTTTAATTTGTCGGGTTGTAAAATACTGATAAAACAACCGTTTTAACAGATTCTATTTTTAAAATTTTTATATCCCACAGTCAAAAATTTTGACTTTTTAGTTCCAAGACTACGTTCTTTAATTAAAACAAAATATAATCAAAATCGCAAACTTTTTATTCAAAAAATCATGTGAAATTTACATAATTTTTCTTCACAATTTTGGAGATAATTTTGTGTCGTGGCTTTTGAGATTTTTAAAATTTTTACTTAATTTTTGTGAAGTTTTTGTTAAAAATACTTGATTTCATGTAGGCATGGGTCTTACAAGGACATCTTTAAAATATCTTAAAAATATACATATTTTTTAATAATCGTCAAAAAGATTATAGTTCATGGATTTTCATCATTTTTTAATTTTAAGTGTATATTTTGAGTTTGTAAACTTATTTAAGATTGATTAACTTGTATAGATTTTAGATATTCTATAATACCATTTGATATAGCTTTAGCACAATTTTTTTGAAACTTTTCATTGTTTAAAAGTATTATGTCATAAGGATTTATGACATACGCTGTTTCTATTAAAACACTCAAAGCTCTGCTGTTTCTTACAACAGCAAAACTTCTTTGATAGATTCCGTCATTCTTCGTTTTTACTTTACCTACGATACTATTTAAAATACTTTCTGCAAGAGGCTTTGCTTCATCATAATAGTAATAAACACTTGTTCCTCTTTCTTTCATTGGATCTTTACCGTCAGGAAGAGAGTTTGCATGAACGCTTATAAAAATATCTGCTTGTTTATCATTAGAAAATTTAACTCTATCATTCAAAGATACAAATTCGTCTGTAAATCTCGTCATATAAACAGTTGCACCTTTTTTACAAAGTTCTTTGTAAAGATATAGAGCTATTTTTAAATTTATATCTTTTTCATTATCTCTAAGACAGCTTACAGCCCCTTTTTCGCTTCCGCCATGTCCGGCATCAATAACTATCGTTATATCTTTTAGAGGTTTAAATTTATATAATTTCAATTTTTTCTTTACTTCAAAAACAAGATTATCTCTTTCATAATATGCATCATAACCTGCTAAATTGTATTTTAATTTCACAGGGATAACGCTTTCTCTTCCATCAATATTAAACAAATGCAGTATTAGTTCATTATCTTTTTCTTCGACGTAATAAGGTATTCTTTTAGTTAATTTAATTTTATAAAATTTTGAATGATTAATTTGATCAAAATATTTTGCAATTAATTTTGCAGGTTCTATATCTTCTTGTACAACATTTTCATAAACGGATTTTTTATTTACCCATGCGTAATTATTTTCCGCTAAAACAACTCTGTATAATCCATACATTTCGCCGTCAATTTTTAATATAACATCTTTCTCTAAATGAGATAATCTGTTTATTCCTTGTTCAACAGGTGTACTTCGCAGTGCTGTTCCATCATTTTTTATGTACACATATTTTTCTTCATCAAATTTTTTAAAATTATCAATTTTAGATGAATTATTGTATGAAACTGTAAGTACAGCATTTCTGTTAATTGTATAAACCTTTTTGTCAAAGCCGGAACAAATCGTAAAAACATTTTTTCCGATATTTAAAGGAACTTTTTGAGCAAAAGCTCCTGAAGGATGAACATCTATTTTTGTTCCATTTATTGTTAAAATCTCTTCAGGATTGGTATTCCCTACAAAAAAGGTTGAAGAAGCATTGATATTTACATTATAAGCTGTAGGATAAACTACATCTAATGCATAAACCTTTATTCCTGCAAAAAATATCAAAAAAGCTATAAAAATCTTATTGCCAATGAATTTCATAATATGATAGTATAACATTAAAATATGTTTTACAACAGGCTATGGGATTAATTTATGAATATCAGGGCAGAATTAGAAAATTTAAATGCAAAAATTATAGAAAATGAAAAACATTTGGAAATTTATTTTGATAACAAAACTGATTTTATAAAGCACAAAGTAGAATTAAATAATTTGGAAATAAATTTTGATAAAAATAAAAATTGTTTTATTTTAAATGAACAAAATAAAGAAAATATTGAAAATTTCGTAGAAAAAATAACACTAAGACCGACAATAATTTTTGATATGGACGGAGTTATAATTGATACAACAAATTCATTTAGTGTAGTAACAATGATAACGTACAACCATTTTACAGGCGGCGAGCTAACAAGAGAAGAAATCAATTCAATTAAATACAAAGGCGGTTTTAATAGTGATTTTGATATTTTAATGCACAAATTTAAAGAAAATGGGTTTGATGTTGATTTTGAAGAAATGTCAAAATATTACTTTAACCTTTATTTTGACGGAAAAGGTGGATATATTGACGAAGAAAAAATAATTTTAACTGAAGAACACGTAAAAGACTTATCAAAAAATTATAATCTTGCAATATTTACAGGCAGAGATACAGCTTCTGCAATGCATACTTTAAAAGTTTGGAATATAACAAAATATTTCTACCCGATAATAACATTTGAATGTGTAGGCTGGAATAATCAAAAACCTGATACAAAAGGTGTAGAATTAATAAAAGAAAAAGTTATTGCAAATGAAATATACTATCTTGGAGATACAGTTGACGATGCAAACTGCGCAAGAAATGCAAATGTAAAAGGAATTGGTGTTTTACCTCCAAGAGATAAAAGCGACAAATTAAAACAACGACTACTTGAAGAAGGCGTTATAACAGTATTAAATACAACAACTGATTTAGCCAACTTCCTTAAAGAATATGAAAAAGCACAAGTTTAATTTACATTTATATAAAAAATATATCAAGAAAATTATTAATTCCACTATGTTTGTAATATAATTACAAAAGGAAAGGAAATTTGTACATAGTGAAAAATTCTAGATTAACAACGGCTATATTTTTGGCACTGATATTCGGTATTATAACCGGTTGGTTGTTTCCTGAATTTTCTATAAAATTAAGCCCTTTATCAAAAATCTTCCTTAACATGGTAAAAATGATTATTGCACCATTGCTATTTTCAACTCTCGTAGTTGGTATAGCAGGACACGGTGATATAAAATCTCTTGGTAAAATCGGTTTAAAAACAATTATATATTTTGAAATAGTAACAACACTTGCTTTATGTATCGGCTTGTTTATGGGCAACTGGATTCAACCTGGAGCAGGATTTGATACATCTGGAGATTTAAGCAGCGAAATGAAAGCTGTTGAACATATGGCTACAATTAATCCTCACAATTCTCTAAGTGATATGTTTGTGGGAATGTTTCCGACAAGTGTAATAAAATCAATGGCAGACGGCAACTTGTTGCAAATAGTTATATTTTCAATATTCTTTGCAGTTGCAATATGCGGCGTAGGAAAAATGGCAAAACCTGTATTGGATGTATTAAACTCTACGGCCAAAGTAATGTTTAAATTTACAGAATATGTAATGTATTTTGCTCCAATAGGTATTTTCGGTGCAATAGCTTCAACAGTTGGTTTGAATGGTATAAGTGTACTGAAAAATTATGCCAAAGTTATATTCTGCTTGTACGGAGCCTTGGCTCTCTTTGTATTTGTAGTTTTATACGGAGTGTGCCTAATTGCAAGAATACCGTTTTGGAAGCTTATGTCTGCATTAAAAGACCAAATATTACTTGCATTTTCAACAACAAGTTCAGAGGCTGCACTTCCTAAGTCAATGGAAATATTGGAAAAATTTGGTGTACCAAGAAATATAGTATCATTTGTAATGCCTACAGGTTATACATTCAACCTTGACGGTTCAACGTTACACTTGGCTATGGCAGTATTATTTTCAACTCAAATTGTAGGAATAAATCTTAACTTGGAACAACAACTTGTAATGATGGTAGCCTTAATGTTTGCAAGCAAAGGTATTGCAGGGGTTCCAAGAGTTTCGTTAATTGTACTTGCAGGAACTTTAACAACATTCAATTACCCTGTAATCGGTGTTGCTATTTTACTCGGTATTGACCATATATTAGACATGGGCAGAACAACTATAAACTTAATTGGTAATTGTATTGCAACAACAGTAATTGCTCGTTGGGAAGGACAATTTGACGATAATAAAATGCAGCATTATATTTCAAGAAGTTCACGTAGAAAAGCTTTAATTGCAAGATTTAAAGCAAGTAAAAAAGCTGCTAAAGCTTAAATAGTTTAATAATTTAGAAAAATATAGAGGAATAAAAATGGCAGAAGAAAACAAAAAAACAGAATATAAAGACACTCTTAATTTGCCGCAAACAACTTTACAAATGAGAGCAAACGCAGTTAACAGAGAACCTGAAATTCAAAAATTTTGGGAAGAAAATAATATTTATGATGAAATAATCTCAAATAGAGATAAAACAAACAGCTTTATCCTTCATGACGGGCCTCCATATTTAAGTTCTGAAAAAATTCACGTAGGTACCGCTTTAAACAAAATTTTGAAAGATATTCTTATCAAATATAAATCTCAAAGAGGCTATTATGCACCTTATGTACCCGGTTATGACGGACATGGTTTACCAATTGAAAATAAAGTTGTAAAAAATATAGAAGGCGGAAGAAATGCTGTAACTCCTGCCGAATTAAGAGCAAAATGCAGAGAATATGCACATAAAAGCTTAAAAGGACAAGAATCAGAATTTAAAAGACTGGGTGTTTTAGGAAATTGGGAAAATCCTTATTTAACAATTGACGGAGAATACGAAGCCGAACAGGTTAGAGTATTCGGAGAAATGTATAAAAAGGGATACATCGAAAAGGGTTTAAAACCTGTATATTGGTGTGCATCATGTGAAACAGCTCTTGCAGAAGCGGAAGTTGAATACGCTGATCATACATCAACTTCAATTTATGTAAGATTTAAATTTGACGATGAAAGTACAAACAAGTTAAAAGAAAAATTTGAATTTTTAAATGTTAACAAAGATATTTATTCAGTAATCTGGACAACAACACCTTGGACAATTCCGTCAAACTTGGCAATAAGTGTTCATCCTCGATTTGAATATACATTCTTTGAATACAAAAATGATATTTATTATGCTGCAACAGGTTTGTTGGACAATTTCCTAAAAGATGTTGAATGGGATAAAAATGAAATAAAAGCTTTAGGCACATGTAAAGGTGAAGATTTAGAAAATTTAACACCTGTTCACCCGCTATACGAAAGAAAATCACCAATTTTATGCGGAGAACACGTAACACTTGATGCAGGTACAGGTTCCGTTCATACAGCTCCGGGACATGGTTTGGAAGACTATGAAGTTTGCTGTAAGTATAAAATCGGCGTTTATTCACCACTTGATTCAAAAGGTGTTTGGACATCAGAAGCCGGAGATTTAGAAGGTATTCCTTACTATAAAGGAAATGAAATTGTTATAGAAAAGTTAGAAAATATTGGAGCTCTATTGAAGAAAGCTGATATTCAACACAGTTATCCACACTGCTGGAGATGTAAAAAACCTGTAATTTATAGAGCAACTCCTCAATGGTTTGTAAAAGTTGATAAATTCAGAGATAAAGCACTAGAAGAAATTAAAAAAGTTAAATTTATACCATCTTCCGGTGAAGCAAGAATATCTAATATGGTTGAAGGCAGAACAGATTGGTGTATTTCAAGACAACGTGCTTGGGGTGTTCCTATTCCTGTTTTCTATTGCGAAGATTGCGGAGAAGTTATTGTAACAGATGAAACAATTGAACATGTTGCAAAATTGTTTGAAAAAGAATCATCTGATGCATGGGTAAAATATTCTGAAAAAGAACTTTTACCTGAAAACTTTGTATGTCCTAAATGCGGAAAACAACATTTCAAAAAAGAAAATGACATTATGGACGTATGGTTTGATTCAGGAGTATCTTGGAGAGCCGTTGTAGAAAAACGCTGTGAAGAACTTAATCATACGCCGGTTGATATGTATTTGGAAGGTTCTGACCAACACAGAGGATGGTTCCAATCTTCTTTATTAACATCAATTGCAACACAAGGTATTTCTCCATACAAACAAGTTTTAACTCACGGATTTGTATTTGGTGAAGACGGCAGAAAAATGTCTAAATCTTTAGGAAATTATATCAGACCTGATGATATTATAAAGAATTACGGTGCTGATATTTTAAGATTATGGGCAGCATCAGTTGATTACAGAAACGATATAAAAATCGGAGATAATATAATTAAACAATTATCTGAAATCTTCAGAAAAACAAGAAATACCGCAAGATTTTTACTTGGTAATTTGTTTGATTTTAATCCTGAAAAAGACTATGTCCCTTATGAAGAATTAAAAAACATAGATAAATTTGCATTATCAAAATTAAATAAATTGATTGTAGAAGTAACAGAAGCTTTTGAAAGTTATGAATTTTATAAATATTTCCAATGCTTGCAAAACTTTGCTGCAGTAGATTTATCATCATTCTATCTAGATATTGTAAAAGACAGACTTTACACAAGCGGTAAAAAATCGTTATCAAGAAGAGCTTGTCAAACAGTATTATACGAAACAATGCACGCATTAGTTAGAGTTTTGGCACCTGTAATGCCTCATCAGGCAGAAGATATTTGGCAAAATATTCCTGAAAATCAAAAACAAGGTCTAAAATCTATTCTTTTATCTGATTGGGTAAAAGAAAATGAAAAATGGAATAATGAAAAATTAGAAGAAGATTTTGCAA
>CACZSH010000109.1 GCA_902783785.1 uncultured bacterium
CGATGTGATGGAATTGGTAGACGTGCTAGACTCAAAATCTTGTGTAGGTAACTACGTGCCGGTTCGACCCCGGCCATCGGCAAATTTGTTTTAAAAGAGGATAACTTTCATGATTATCCTCTTTTTTACGGCACGTAGTGAACCGTATTCTATTTGAATTCGCAAACTTATCGTTCGCTCTGTCGACCCCGGCCATCGGCAAATTTGTTTTAAAAGAGGATAACTTTCATGATTATCCTCTTTTTTACGGCACGAGGTAATCGCTTTCTATCTATATTCGCAAACTTCGTTCGCTCTGTCAATCTTGTCCATCAGCAAATTAAACAAAAAACAACCTCTAAAAAAGAGACTGTTTTTTGTTTAATTTTGTTCTACCAGCCTGTTACTTCTGTTATTTTATATGAACTTACATTATTTCCATCACTAACTATTTCAAATTTTAATTTTCCGTTAGGTTCTAAGTTTGTTGCATTTGTCATGCTATCGCCAACTTGAGTTCCTGATTTATCATAAAAATTTGCACTTATTTGAACATATGAATAAGCTTTGTTTGAATTATTTTGTAATGTACCACATATACCTTTTACTCCAAAGTCTAAAGTACATACATGATGTTCTAATATTTCTAAATCATCTTTGGAACTATCTTTAAACGCATTAGATGTACCTATACGAGAGCTTTCTGTTTTCTGTGCACCATCTATGAAATTAGCACAATTAAAAATAAAACATAAAATTGATATTACAAGTATAATAATTCCAAAAGTTTTATTATAACCTGATAAAGGCTTTCCGTTAGCATTATTATACTTATTCAAACAAATACATATAGTATCAACCAAAGACCAAATCATGCTTGGAATTAAACCTATTAAAGTTATAGATAGTACTAACTGCGCAATACCAATATTTCTGTATCCAGTATAAAATCTATGAACACCTAAAAATCCAAAGAAAAATGCAAAGGCAACAGTTGGTGCAAAATCTCTTGTAACAGTTGTTTTATTTACCCATTCCCCACAGTGTTTACACTTTTTTGCATCATCTTCTATTTCTCCGTTACAAAACTGGCAATTTTTCATTTTATTTTTCCTTTCTCATGTTTACTACAATGTCGCACATCTTAAATTTTTAAGTTTTTCAGTCTTTAATCGTGCATTTTTTTCATACTCTATATCCCAATTTTTACCTTTTAAAAATTGACATTGAGGTTCATTTTCCATATCTCCATAACCACAAATATCAAGTTTATTTTCCATTTCGAGAGCAGACTTATATTCTTCGAATTTTTCTTTCTTTAAAGCAGAAATTTTTGGTAAACTTTTTATAAAATCATTTTCTGTACATTCAAAATACTTAACAGGTTCATTACTAAATTCTGCCATATAATTGTAAGTGCATTTTGATTTATTAGGATTATTCGGATTTACATAAATACGACCAACTTCGTACGAAAATTTAGAACCATCATTGCCAACATTTAAATCTGTTTCTACAGAAAATTTGTAAACATTACTTCCTTTATAATTAAATTCAAAAACATCATTAAAATATTCATTATTAAAAAAGTGATATAATTTTACAGAATTAGGAGAAACATTAGAAATTAAAGCTTCATTACTTATTTCATACTCCTCTAAATCTTTTACCTCTATAGCGTTGCTTAATAAATTTTTTAAATTAGCAGAAAATAAGTTTTCCAAAAGATTTATAGACATTGCTAATATAAAGAGTGTTCCTAAAATAACCGTAACCCATAAATATGGGGATATTTTATTTGTTGTTTCTTCCATATTTTTCCTTTCCTTTTTTCATAAATTTTTTGCATAACAGATACCTGAAATTAAAATTAATTCCAAGGATAATACTTTGTTTTACCTGTAAAATCCATTAACTTTGGTACTTTATATTTATTACCTGTTTCAGAATTAACTCTTTCCTCAAACTGAAGCATTGCAGTAGAGCCGTCTTTCAAATAGCAATAAGATTTTTCTGTACCGTCAAAATCACTAAAAGTTTCTGTAAATGCAAGTCCTAAAGGTAATAATTTCCAGTATAATTTTTTACAAGAAATTAATGTCCCATCATTCATTGCTTTAGTTAATGCAGTTTGATGCGCTAATTTTGCTTGTTCCTGAGCTTTTTGTTTTCTTTTATTTTCGTCTTGTATAGCTTTTTGTTTTGCAAGTTCTTTATTCTTTTTTTCTGCTTTGATTTGTTCTGCCGTCTTAGGCATAGAATTTACCGAATAAAAATAGTTAGCACCTTGTCCTCCAATTGCAGCACTTACAGCTTCCGTCATTGTAACTGCAACAGAAAAACCAGGAACTGAATTCCAATTAACAGATTTTGTTTTAGGGTCATATTCAACAAGCTTACGATCAATAATGATATTATTTGAATTTATACGATTTAAAGGCATCCAAAACTTATTGGTTCCATCGTCAAAAACATACGTTCCGGCTATACCGTTACAGTAAGTTGCACCATTTGGAGCTTTATAACAAGGTTTAACATAAGTATCTCCATAAGGAGAACTGTTTGCAACATTATTCGCAAAAACATTATTTAAACTTAGTCCAAAAATTAAGCATACCAAATAAAATAACTTAATATTAATTTTCATCTTTTACCTCCATTACGTTACATGCTATCTAATAAAAATCTCTTGTCAATATATAATACTCCCTTATAGAGTAATATATATTGTTTATATATAGTTATAATACTCTATTATAAAATTATGGATGACAGAGATTTACTAAATAGAATAGCCCATAATATAAAAATAGAACGAGCAATAAAACGTATAACTCAAGCGGAACTTGCAGAATTGGTCGGAGTTCATGAAAAATATATTGGAGTAATTGAGGCTGGGAAACAAAATATTACACTAAAAACACTTAATAAAATTGCAAATTCCTTAAATATAGATATCACAAAATTACTTGAACAAAGACAATAATACTTAATAAGTATTGCATAATCTAAATTTAAAAACAAACTTATAATTTTATTAAAATTTCAAATTGTAACAAACTCTTAACATAATAAATCAAATCTCTAAAGATTTTTTAAAAATAAACCGATAAAAAATATGTAAGCAAGATAACAAAAAGGGATATGTTGATATGTTAAGAAGAATCGAAAAACCAAGCAATAA
>CACZSH010000110.1 GCA_902783785.1 uncultured bacterium
GCGATTTTTTTGTAGTAAAAGAGGAGGAGAACTCTCACCTGAGGTTTTATTCCCATAAGTCATAAAACCCGAGGTTCTGCCCGTTCGAGTTTCCTTATCCGTACCATTTATAAAATTTGAGGCAAAAGCCTCTTTTTTTATTGCTTTTGAACTGTTTGAATGAAACGAATTTTTGCCTTAACCCATTTTGAAGGAATGTACCTGTAACTAACAATGTGACAGGCTTTTACCCGTGTTCGGATGAAAATTAGTATAAATTCGATTACATATTATCTTTATTTGTGTATTGATAAGAATTTGCTATAATATATGTATAAAATATTGTAGGATTTGAATACAAAATGGAAGAAAATAATAAGACACATCAATTGAAAATTATTGCAACTATTTTTTTGATTATAGTATCTTTTATATTTTTATATATCTATCCACCATTATTTATATTTTCAGCAATATATCTTTATGTAGAGACTCTTTCTGATAGCATTAAGAATAATTTACCAAATGAATTAGGTAAATTTATAGGATTTCTTCTAATTCTTTCACTAGTAGTATTTACTTTTACTAATTTTTTCGGAAATGAAGATATAAATAGTATTTTTTGTAAAAATGAGTTAAAGTTTAAAGGATATGTATATGCCTTTCCTGATGATACCAAAGATAAAAATTACAGACTTAAAGCAGATATGTATAAAGATGGAAATGATTATGGTGTAGACAGGATATATTTTTATAATGGTGGATATATTGATTTTGAGAGTTGCGAAGAAGGAAATAAAGACGGATATGGTTTTTATTGTACTCCATTGAAAGATGAAAGGAATTGGACTTTTATGTTTTATGGGGAACAAATAAAGAATAAGAAATAATAATATAAGATAAATTTTTAATTTATTTCCCTTATCAAAGAAATTAATATGCTAATGCTAGGGTCATAATTCGAATTTACCAACTCCAAAATTTTCTGCGATAGCGTTCTCACATCGCATGCTTCGGAGTAAGACTTAATGTTAGATAAGCTTAGTAAATTCTATCTTTTGAAACATTTTCCATTCCGTAATCTTCAACATCTAATATTTCAAAGCCCATATTTTCAAGTCTGTCTGCTAAAAATGAAGCAGGAATTTTTCTTGTCGGTTTATCATAATCAAGTATTATTTCATCCAAAAGATTTTCTAATGCTGTTATTTTGCTCATTTCTGAAGTACTTATAGACTTGTTATCTTTTATTGTAAATTCAATTTCACCAAATTTTGCTTTTATCATATTTTTCTCCTGCTCTCTTTAATCTATTATTTCAAATTTTAATAATTTTAGAAACATATATTTATATGATAAAATTCTTTTATGGAAGAAAAGTTTTCTATTAGTGAAAATTGGGATAAAGTTTTTGGGGAAAAGGGTTTAGAGCTTGCTCAAAAAATTTATAAAGAAGCTACGAAAGAATTTTTAACACCTAAAAAAGAAGATATTTTTAATGCATTTAAATATACAAATTTTGAAGATGTAAAAGTTTTAATTCTGGGACAAGATCCTTATCCTAATCCTAATCATGCACATGGACTGGCATTTTCAAGCAGAGCAGAAAAATGTCCGGCATCATTAAAAAATATTTTTAAAGTTATAAATAAAAATTTTGGGACTAATTTTGAATTTAAAAATTGGGAGCTTACATCTTGGGCAAAACAGGGTGTATTTTTACTAAATACAGCACTTACATTTTATGATGAAAAATCACAAAATAAAAATTTAAAACTTTGGAAACCATTTATAGATTTGGTTTTAGAAAAATTATCCGAAAGAAAAAAGCCACTTGTTGTAATGTTATGGGGTAATAAGGCACAAGAAAGAGCATTACCATTTTTTGAAAATAAAGAAAATGTGTTAGTATTAACCTCAACGCACCCTTCACCTTTGGGAGCAAATAAAGGTGATAACTGCTTTATGGAATGTAATCATTTTAAGACATGTAATGAATTTCTAAAGCAACATGATTTATCTGAAATTAAGTGGTTTTATAGTTAACTAATGTTAAAAATCAATGCTTTTTTGTGATATTTTAGGCTTTTATTCTTATAATATAAGTAAGAATGGAGTACTTTAAAAAAGTGAATAAAGCGTTTTTTATTTTTATTTTATTGGCTTTTATTGTTTCAACAGGTTTTATTATTGTTCAAAAACCTGTTATGCATAAAGCTTTTTCTTTAAGTGTTATTGATTATCTTATTAAATTCAATACAGACGGCTCTGTTACAACTACTAAACAAACAACTACTACTCAAATAAAACAGGTTGGAGGTAATTAGATATGAAAAAATTTTTAGCTGTATTTTTGGCTTTATTTTATATGCTATCTGTAAACACTTGTTTTGCAGCAGTTTCTAATCTTTATTTTGTTAAAAATGTTGATAAATCAACTGTTAAATCTGTTGTTGAACCCATTATTAATAACGGAAAATATAATATTCAAAAACAAGACCCTTACTATGCAATATTGAAAACTGATGCATCAAATTATATTATTGTAATATTACAACCTACAGGGAGTAATTTATTTTACTATTTTCAATCAACAGATAACAATGCAATAGATAAAAATATTTTGAAGGCATTAAAAAAGGCTAATATTTCTTATGAACAAACTCAAAATCAAAAATACATAAGTCTATACGAATCACAAGCTCAAAAAGTTTTAATGTATGACGGAAATATGCAATATGATTTTTCTGAACCAAAACAAACTCAAAATAAATATATTCCGCAGCAACAACAAACACAACAAAGTACAACCCTAAAAGGTTATGTAGGAAAAGTTGATAAGGGTACAACCTTTAAAACATATCTACAAACCCCTATAAATACGGCAACTGCAAATAAAGGTGATAGTGTTACAGCAGTTTTAACGGATGATTGGACTTATAACGGTCATATTATAGCTCCGCAAGGAAGCTTGGTAACAGGGACTTTAACTAAAGCTCGTCATGCAACTTACGGTTCTTTAAACGGCAGAGTTGTAATTGATTTTAATAAATTAACAACAGTTGATGGTAAAACTTATGATATTTCACTCGAAACGGTTGATTTTACCGTAACAAATGACGGTAAATTAAAAAGTACAGCTAAAAATATAGTAGCAGGGGCTGCTTTAGGCGTATTAAGCGGATTATTGATTGCTTTATTATCAAAAGACGCAAGCTATGGTTCTGCAATTGCAATAGGTGCAGCAAGTGGCGCCGGCGTTGGAGCTATCAAATCAGGGGTTGAAGCAGGTGTTGATGCTGAAATTCCTATTTATACAGAACTTGATTTAACTCTTGCTAAAGCTTTGAGTGTTTCTTTTCAATACTAATTTATAAGGAAAAATTTATGAACAAACGATTAATTATATTAGGATTTTTAATTTTAGCGATTTCAGTTATTGGAAAATTAATTTTTGTGGCTGCTAAAAATATTAAGGTTGACGATTTTCACAAATCAGCAGTCATTTTTGTGGTTGATTCTTCTGCTTCAAATCAGGCAAAACTTCCTGATCAAATTAAATATTTAAAATCCTTATGTTCAATACTGGATCCTGAAGACGAAATAAAAATTTTAAAAGTTTCACAAAAATCTTATTTGATTTATGAAGGTTCTCCAAGTGATTCAACAGGTATAACAAAGGCTGTTAATGAGTTTACAAAGTATGATAAAAACGATTATGGTACTGCTTACGGAGAAGGTTTAAAAAAAGCTTTTTCTCACTGTTTAACAATGAAAAAAGAAGGATATGTTCCTGCGATTGTTGTTATCGGTGATTTGGAAAATGAAGGAGATGTTTCAAAACAAGTTAATTGGGATATTTTACCTAAAAATGTTGAAGCTGTTCAACAGTATGCACCTGATTTAGCTATGATGTTTGTTTATGCTCATCCTGAAAAGCTTGATTTGGTTAAAGAAACTTTGAATCCTGTTTTGGGAGAAAAAAAGTTAGTTATTGCTAATGAGCAAAATGCTCAAAAAGCACAACGCAGATTTTTAGAGGCTATTGGAAGATAGGAGATATTATATATATGGCTTTTACTATTATTTCTAAGAATAAAGAAAAAACTTTTACTGATAAAGAATTAGTAAATATATGTTCAAATGAAGGGTTTGATTTTAAATTAGATGTTGATTTTGACTGTATGCTTACTGTTCAATACAACAGTAATGAAAACAGATGTATTGTATTAAATCAATTTGGTTGTGATAAATTTTTATTCAAAGGTAAACCTATTCCTGCAAAATTAGAAGTGGATAAAGTTTGTAAAATTATGGTTGATGGTACTGATGAATTTATTATGATAAAAATGATTGGTTCATCTTCTTCAACTGTTTTACAGGAAGAAAATCTTACGGAAGCCGATGTTAAAGACATTTACGGAAAAGATGTTAACGCTGCGGCTAAGCTTAAATTAGAAAAAAGAAAAGCTGAAATAGAACAGGCAAGAATTTCTATAATAAACGAAATTTCTCATCCAATAAACGATATTACAAAAAAACTTTCAATGAATTCAAAAGGCGGTATATGTATGCACATAGCACTTTTACTTGCCTCTTTTGTTTGTTCGTTTGGAGTTTCAAATTATTTAACAGGTTTGCCATTGACTGATGCCGGTAATGTTATTCAAATGCCTGCTAATTTAAAAGTTATATTTATTTTTGCATTTATAATTTATGGTATTGGTTTAATTTTAAAACAAGGAATATATTTATATTTGCAAAATAAACTTGGTGAAGATACAACTGTTTCAAAAATTGCGGAAAAATTTGCAATTATGATTCCTTCAATTTTTTATCTTGCAATTTATGTCATAAACGTTCTTTACTTTTTAACTCCAAAAACTATTCCAGTATTTGCAGTTTTGATATCTTTATTCTTTACATTATTGGCAGTTACACTTGCTGTTGCTTGCGGATATTCTAAACATAATAGCGTTGTTCTATCTGATGAATTAAACCGCTATGAATACAGACAAGACTTTGAACGTGTTGTAAAAGAATATCAAAACTGGATAGAACGATTTATAAATAATTTAAGCGTTGTAAAAATCAGAAATTTAAAAGATAAAATCTTTATGGCTCAAATAAAATCTGTTGGGGAAATTGGGTTAGGTATAATTACTGCCCCATTTTTGGCTTACGGAGTTTCAAATACTTTGGCTATGTGTTTTCCTGAAGCAGCAGGTTGGATAAGAGTTTCAGGTTTAAGATTCAGTCCTGTATTTTTGGTATTAGCTTCTGTAATGATTGTTTTTGCATTTTTTGCTTTTGTTAATGCTTTTACTTGCAATAAAAAAATTCAAGCATCAAATGTTTTAAAAACAGACGGATTTAGCAATTATCTTCAACATGGTGTAGAAATATTCGGGCTTGAAGGTATAAGAAAATTAAATGTTGAAATGCGTCAATCATTTATAATAGGTTTATGTATTATATTTATTGAATTTTCAATGAATGTTTCTTACTTTATGCAAGAAATGGGAGGGGATTTAGGCGGTATGTTATTGAGTTTTCTCGCTGCTTTAGTTCCTACGGCAATTTTAATTGCAGAGACTTATATGTTGAGTTCAACAAAATTTGAAATTTTTGCTTGCAGTGAAGTTATTGATAAATTTGACAGAGAATAATGAATTATAGTGCATTTATAAAAATATTGCTTGTATTAGCAATTATATTTACGGCTTCTATTTGTGCAATAAAACCTAAAATGCACTCAGCTTTGCTTATAACTGATTCAGATTATGTTTTAACTACTTCTAATCCGCAAACGGAAAGTTCTAAAACAAATGAAGTTATAGCTACAATTAGTCAAGAGGAAATACAAAGACCAAAAGTTATTGAAAAACCTGTTTCTGCTCCAATTCAAACAAAAGTTGAAACAAAACCTCAAATTGTGCAAAAAACAGTTGTAAATACGCCAAAACCTGTTGAAAAAACTCAAACTGTTAAATCAAAAACGACTGTTTCTCAAACCGTAAAAGAACCTGTTCAAAAACCTGTACAACATGTAATCGAAACACAAACTAAACCTCAAAAAATGACAGAGCAACAAGAAGAAATTGCTTGGAATAAATGGCGTTCAAATTTACAAAATCAAATTATGAAAGATTCTAAATTACCTGCTATTCCTAACGGAATTGTTTTTAAATTTTCTTTTACAGTTGATAAATATGGGAAAGTTTCTAATGTTAAAACTTGGTCTTTAACTCAAACATATACGCCTTATGCAATTCAATATATTGCACCTGTTATAAGAGGTTATCAGGGCCATTCAATTCTTGATTTTCCTTTTGGTTCAAATCGTGTTATAACTAATGTAGAAGGAGGATTTAAAATATCTAACACTTCTAAGTATAGTACTCCAAGCGATTATAATGATATGGAAACCGTTAAAAGACAAAATTAAAGGATAAATAAATGTACAGATGCAGAGAATGCGGCAGCGAATTTGACATAAAACCTGATTATTGCGATTGCGGTAATGATACTTTTGATGAAATTGCAGAAAACATACAATCAGATATAAGCAATGAACCTGTAAAAGAAGAAACGCCTGTTAATTTCTTTGAAACAAAAAAAACAGAATACGATATTCCACAAAAAGAAGAAAAAATTTCAGAACCTGTAATAAAATTTGAAAAGCCGAATATCCCTCAAATTAAAATTGAGCCTATTTCATTAACAATATTTTTAATTTGTGTATTATTATCTGTATTTGTAATATTTTTTATAGGAAACCCTAAAGAAGATGTTGTTACAGATAAAAATATTGAAATAGAACAAACCTCAATTAAAAATATACCGTCGATTGATAAAATATGGGACAATACACTACCTGTAAGAAAAACTGAAACAGAACCAACACACGCTATTCAAGAGTCTGTTGTTCAGCAACCAATTCAGGTAGTAACGCCAGTTGAAGTAAAAAAAAACGAAAATAAAGTAATTCAACCCAAACAGCAAAAAACGGTAACAACTGCGCAAAAACAAACAAAACCTACACAAACGCAATCACAGCAAGCTCAAACAAAACAGTCAAACTCTTCACAAATAAAACCCAAAACAACTACAACAAATACAACAGCAAAACCTGTTCCCGTAAAAACGCAACCTGCACCTGTTCAGCAAGCTCCTGCAAAAACTTATAATCCTCAAGAAATGATTAATTATAAAATTGCATTGCGTAATAAATTGGTATCTAAAATAGATTTTACAAGTATTTTAGGTGATGGTACCTGTATTGTTTCATTTAAAATTTCACAATCCGGAACTCTAATTAACAGAGCGTTTGTAAAACAATCTGAAAACGGGATTTTAAATGACGTGGTTTATAATGCTATAATGTCAACACCAACTTTTAATTCGCCTCCGACTTCATATAATAACGAAACGTTAAAATTTACAGTAAAAATGTATGACGGAAGATATGAGGTTTCATTAAATTAACAGCTAAGTTTTAATCCTTATAAAATTCATATTGTTGTCCTTGTTGTTGAGGTTGAACAACTTCGTGCGGTTGTGATTGCATAGATTGGGTTAAGACAGTTGAAAAATTAGACAAGTTATTAACTTTATACATATTACCGCCTGTTATTGTAGAAAGACAAGATAATTTATTTGAACCTGAATCAACTAATATTACGTCGATATGAATATCTGTACGTGTTTGCATTAATTGTCTTGCAAATGCGCAAGGATCACCTCCGCAATTTTCTCCTCCATCAGTTATTAAAATTATTTTTTTAGGAGTAGTTCTGTCAATCGTTAAATCCTCAACTACAGCTCTGTCTAAACCATAAACCATTGGAGTTGAACCTCCTATTTTTGCTGAATTCATCCCATTTATCAAGGCATTTGAATTAGCTTGAGTTAGAGCAACAAGTTGTGCAGTAGCTGAACATGCTCCAGTATTATTTCCGGTTGCGTTATTTGCTGTTGATATAACAGCTTTGTATTTACCTTTAACTTTTTTTATTTCATGGACTTTTCCTTGTTGAGCCTTTTGTGCTATGTAATCACCTTGTCCAAACACTCTTAATCCTACTTTTGTTGTGTTTGGAATTTGTGATATTACGTAATTCATTGTTCTTTTGGCTTGTATTATCCAATTTGCCATTGAACCCGAATAATCCATTACTAATTCGATTATTTGAATTTGTGCGGTATTTGTTTTTGCATCGTAATTTTGGGTTGAATATACATTATACAAATTTTGATTAACAACTGTGCCTTTTGATTTTACAGTACCTGATGAATTAACTTTGTATTTAGCAGCAAATGCTATTCCTGATGTTAATAAAGTACTTACGAGTACAAAAGATATAAATTTTTTCATGATAAAAAGCCCTACAAATTTCAGTTTAATTATAACATGAATTTGTAAGACTTTTTAGATTATTAAATGATTGTTTATGCAAAGATTTCTGCTGCTTGTGTTATAGCACTTAACGGATTATCTTTGTATTGATTTATCATTGATTGAATAAATTTTGATGCTTGATTTTGAATACCTGAATTATCTTTTATTGCAGAATTAAAAGCATCAACAGCATTTGCAACTAGTGGTGATTTTTCTTTTGCTACGTTAAAATCATTTTTTGTTAATTGCCCGTCTTTATCTAAATCAAAAGCTTTTAAAAATTTCATATTTTTTAATTTATCCATCAATGTCGGTGATTCTAAATCTTGTTCCAAATCTAATCCTGCCGGAATTCCTAGTTTTGATACAAGTTCATTAGCGTTTTCTTCCGGAGTATCATTAGTTGATGCTGGGGTTGTTTCTGTATTATCTTTTGTCTTCATAAGAAAATTTATTAAATTTTCTTGGAATTGTAAGCCTAATTCATCGGCGGATTTTAATCCGTTTGAAAAATTATTTAAGCCTGTAGTATTTTTTACTGCTGCAGTGCTGTCAGTTGCAGGAGCATTTAATTTTGCTATTATTTCTGCAAGCGTTTCTCTGCTTGAACCAATACTTGTAATCATTTTTTACCTCTCTCCATTATCAGTTTAAAATATTTTTTTTTTTATTTTATCCTCTATATAAATTATTAATTTTTAGAATTTATTGTATTTATGTTAATAATTTTGAAAAGTTAAGAAAATTTAGCAACTTCATTTGTGAATATGGGAATAGAATTAGTAGATGCTTTTATTAAATATAGTATGTATTGATGATATACAATTTAATTAATCGTTTAAAATAAAAATATAAATAAAATAAGTTAAAATTTGGGAGATGCAACTTTGTTTACTAAAATTACTTATCTTAGAAATGCTGTATTATATGTTGAAGCTAAAGGAAAATTAGATATATACAATGCGCAAGATTATCTTGATGAGATAAAACCTAACTTTAAATATATAAAAGAACTTATACTTGACTTTTCTCAAATTAAATATGTTTCAAGTATCGGACTAAGAGTAATATTAGAACTTCAGAAGATAGCTGATGACCAAGAGTGTGAAATGATATTAAAAAATGTAAAAGAAGAAGTTCTAGATGTTTTTAGAATAACTGGCTTTGATAAATTTTTAACAATAAAAAATGATGCCGAAAATGTTAATTAATGTTATAAAGTAGAAACATAATACAACTTTCAATAAAAATAAAGAATAAATTATTTATAATACAAAGAACACAGTACAACTGAAAGATAAAGCAATGAATTGGATTAAAGAAATATTTGACAAACATTTGGCGCAAACACCAAACTAGAAATTTTTGTATGATGAACAAACAAGTTTAACTTTTCAGCAGGTTTATAACTTATCCGGTAAAGTTTATGCTTATTTAAAAACAAACGGTATAGGCAGAGAAGATTTTGTACTTATTAATCTGACAAGAGGTGTAAATCCTTATATTGCAATTATAGGTGTATGGCTTGCAGGTGCTGCATTTATTCTTACAGAAAATACAGACCCTGCGGAAAGAAGAAAATATATTTACAATAATTGTTCCTGTAAATTAGAAATAAATGATACTGTTTGGCAATCAATTTTAAAAACAGAACCACTTGACGGATATGAAAATGTTGATGAACATGATGCAGCTTATGCTGTTTATACCTCAGGTACAACAGGAAATCCAAAAGGTGTAATACATGAGTATGGAAATTTAAAAGAAAATTACCTTCTTATATGCTTCCACAACATTTTGTTAAAATTGATGAAATTCCTGTTAATAAAACAGGAAAATTTGACAGAAAAGCTCTGCCAAAACCCGAACTAAAATCAGAAGAAATAGTCTTACCGGAGACAGAATTTGAAAAACAAATATATGAAATAGTATCAAAAGAACTAAAAATATCCATAAAACACCTTCTAAACGTCATTTAAATGCCGTTTAAATTTTTGCTACTTTTTCAAAAAACTTTCAAGTTTGTGTTACAAAACTCTATAAAACATTTGCCAATTAAAACATAAAATTTATATTTTAACTTTCAATATTTCACGCCAAAATGTTAAATTATCGATACTAATTGTTACATCATCAAATTTACTATCAATAATAGAAATAGTTTCGTCTTTTAACTTGTTAAAAAACTTTTCATAATTATTCCACTGTTGAATTATTTGAGAAATCTTTTTGTGGTTAATATTAATATCACATTCTTCATCTATAATATCATCAGCCATTGCTTCTTGTAATTTCGATTTATATTCTCTCATTTCGTTTTGATTTAAAGACAACTTTTTACCAGATAAATAATTGAATAAAATTTTTCTAATTGGAAAATCTAAATTATTAATAGTATCACCTAATTCTTCTGAATGCCTGATAAAAGATTCATACTCATCTATTAAACCTGATTTTTGCTTTATATCTTCAACAACTTCTTTATCTTTTGTTTTTTCTAAATTTTTACAATATTCCAATAATTGTTGTTTCTCTTTTACTATACTTTTTAGAGCTTGTTTTGTTTCTAACAATTCACGATTTAATTCATCAAACTCTTTTCTTAATAAGGGTGAGTTAAAAGTTGTTTGTTCTAGCTCGTTGTTAATTAATAATATTCCTTCTTGTTTTTTTGTTGACCAAGTCGATGTTGGTGGTTGTTCAATAGAAAGAAATTCTTTTAAATCATCTCTTAAAGTATCTAAATCTGGTCCTTTTGTTATATTTAAAGCTTGTTTTACTTTGTAAACAACACTTAAATTTTCAAAATCAATGGGCGGTACAATTATTGGGATAACAAACTTATCTGAAGCCCAAGCGGCACCCATTTCAGTCAAACATATTTCGCTTTCTCTATAATTTGGAGTAATCAGCAATATTATAACCTTTGCATTTAATAAATTTTCCTGAATACTATTTCTCCAATCTTTTCCAGTTTTTATTCCTAATCCCTCTATTGATGTACAAAAAATCTCAGTATGATTAAATCCCATACCATTTTCAAGAATTTTATCCACAAAAATATCAGCAATATTTTTGTCTTTTGAACAGTGGCTTATAAAAATCTTTTTCATACATAACTCCTAACAATTATAATTGATTTTTTATATTGACTCAGTGTACTGCAAATTCATTCTTTTTGCAATAATAAATTAGTATTATTTACATGAGATTTATTAATGAATAATAACTGATAACTACTTGTATATGTGTAAATATTTAATAAAATAATAAGAAATAATATGTGCTACCGTAATAATTTCCGACTAAAATGTCAGCACAAGGCAGACAAGTTCACACGACTCACTTCGTCTCGTCGGTTCATTTTGTCAAACTTGCATTCTTCTATGTCAAAATTCCTGATACAGAACAGTCAAACTTGCGATACTTTATGTCAAAATCCCTGATACAAAACATTAAAGAAATACACTTAGAACAGAACTGTACCCGAAAAGTGGACATGTATTTAATGGTATATGTTGAGAGATTGGAACTCTCGACCTAATATTTTATTGTTATTTACAATTTAACTCTCTATTGAAAGAATATCAAGTGTTTTCTTGTAAATGTGTTAAAATATGTCTATTTTAATTCTGACAATGCTAAAAAAAGTAAAAATATACGAGGATAAAGTAACAAGCGAGAAACACCTGCCGGAAACGACAAAACCTGAAGGATTATCTCCTGAAGCCATAAGAGAAATTGAAGAAAAAATTTTAGGAATAACTTATGAGGATTAATTTTTTTTTTCATATAATATTCTATATAAGTGTGAAAATATGAAAAAAATAATTTTA
>CACZSH010000111.1 GCA_902783785.1 uncultured bacterium
TCGGGGTGCCGGCACTCTGCCGAACAAAAACATCCAGTGAATGTTTTTGTGAGAGGTAAAACGTCCGACCGGCACCTTACGGGCTTGCTCGCTGACGCTTCAGCCCTCTGCCGATAATCCGCTTTGTATAAAATCAGCCTGAAATAGAGGAATGTTATAACCTCGCACCTGTGATTAAAAATTTAAGAGATAACGCTGATTTATTAAATGCATTTTTTATTGATAAAGAAAAATCATAAAAATTTATCAATTAACTTTACCAAAAAAACCGCTCTATTCCCAAAAAACCGCTTTAAAAAATTTCTTACTATTATTGGAAAGTAACCTACGGTAAAGAGTAAATAATGAGTAAATATGAGTAAATCGGTTTTTTGGGTAAAGTTGCACTTCCGACCAGTAAAACCCCTACAACGAGCGGATTTCAGAAAATAAAATAGTCAAACTGACAAAACCGTACTACTCGTCAATCTACACTGAAACTACCAGAAAAAATATATTCAAAAAACAAAAAGGGCTTAAGAAACTCTTGAGCCCTTTAAAATTCGGAGAAGGTGGGATTCGAACCCACGGTACAGATTACTCCATACAACACCTTAGCAGGGTGCCGCCTTAAGCCTACTCGGCCACTTCTCCACACTATTGTATTGCCATGTCTTAATTCTATCATAAACCTTTTATTTTTGTCTATTCTTTATTTTTATTTATATACAAAATTTTATAAATTTTATATTTATAGTATTATTTTTTTATGAATTTAGATTCTTATATAGATAATCTTTTATCTCCGATAGCCGACCAGATTTCAGGGATTATATTTTCTTCAGTTACAATAAAAGGTGTTGAAGTTCAGTTCCTTGTTGCGCTTTTAATGTTTGCAGCAATTTATTTTACTTTTCGGTTAAGATTTATCGGCTTTTGGGGCTTTAAACATGCTATACGGCTAATTGCCCACAAATTTGAACATAAAGATATTATTCAAAGAAAGAAAAAAGGGGAAGTTTCATCGTTTCAAGCTCTAAGTGCAACCATTTCATCTTCTGCCGGTATAGGTAATGTTGCAGGCTCTGCAGCCGCTGTTTCAATCGGCGGGCCAGGGGTTATTTTTTGGATGATTATAGCAGGACTTTTTTCTATGGCTCTTAAATTTTCTGAAGTCCTTCTTGGGGTTAAGCTTAGAGAAGTTTATCCCGACGGTTCTACCGCAGGTGGACCAATGTATTATATTTCTAAAGGTTTAAAAGGTAAGATTTTAGGAAAAATTGCACCTCATCTTGGGAAAATGTATGCTTTCTGTTCTGTTCTTGCTGTTATAGGCGGTTGGAATTTATTTCAAATAAATGCTATGACTACTCAAATTACAGAAGTTACCGGCGGCGTTTCAAGTATTTTTTACGATAATAGTTGGATTATAGGTTTATTTGTTGCAATTGTAACTTGGATTACTATTATTGGCGGTATTAAATCTATCGGAAACTTTACAGAGAAAGTTACACCCTTGATGTGCGCATTTTACTTAACAAGTATTTTGATTATTTGTCTTTTAAATATTCACAATTTACCTCATACAATTAAAATAATAATAACTGAAGCTTTTCATCCTCATGCTGTTGCCGGTGGTATGTTTGCTTGTATGCTATGGGGATTTAGACGTGCAATGTTTGCTAATGAAGCCGGATTAGGTACAGCGCCTACTGCATTTGCTGCCGTTAAAACTTCTAAACCGGTTGCTCAAGCATTTATTGCTATGCTTCAACCTTTTGTAGATACTTGTATTGTTGGTGTTTCTACTGCATTTGTTATTGTTATTTCAGGTGAATATCTTAATGTTCATGGTGTTGCAGGTATTGAATTAACATCAAAAGCTTTTGCCACAGCATTTAGCTTTTTCCCTATTCTTCTAACGATTATGGCAAGTTTTTTTGTTATGGGTACAATGCTTTGCGGTTCTTATTATGGTTTGCAAGGCTGGCATTTCTTGGTTGGAGAATCTAAATTTAAAACGAGATTTTTTCAATTACTTTATTGTATTTGTATTGTAATTGGTTCTGCTATGAATTTCAAAAGCATAATAAACCTTTCGGATGCAGTAACATTATTTATGGCTGTTCCGAATTTGTTTGCACTATTTATACTCTCTAACGTCGTTGTTAAAGAAGTTAAACGTTATTGTAAAAAATACGATGTAGGATTATTCTCAGAAATCAAGGATGAACCTTATGATGAAGCAACTGATGTCGAGTAAAATTATTTCGTTTTAAATCTATCGCAGATTAAATCTTTTTTTCTAAATACATCTTTAACTTTTTCAACAACTGTATCTTTTTCCATATCATCAAGTTCTTTTTTCATAATAGCTTTTTCAAGCACAACTTTATTGTAAATTGAAGAACACGTTTCAGATTTATCTACATGTAATTTTAATTTTGCCAACTGTTTTTCTTTTTCTTTAATAGCTTGTTTTAAATCTTTTTTCTTTATCTCTTTTTTACTCATATACCTAGAATAATATTTTCAAGTCTTTTTTCAATCAGTCTTTTAGTGTATTTAAATAAAAACTAACCTGTCTTAAAAGTTGATTTTTAAAAAAAATTATTTACATTCTTAATAATTTTTTATAATTATTATACATACTTTTATAGATTTGGTAGAATAAATATATATCGATATAAATAGCACATAGGAAGAGAAATATAAAATGGCAGATTTTAATGTTGAAAGACTTACTGAAAAGTTGTCGCAAATCGGTGATATACTTGACGGAATAAAAACACAAAATGCACTAAACATTGGAGATACGAATCGAACTTTAAGTTCTGTTACCGAAAAACTTGCAAAACTGGATGATTTATCTACAGATGAATGTTCGTCTGTAATAACTTCTCTTATTGGTGAATTAAAGAAAAATTTAGATGATAAATATTCTCTTCTTAATATTAAATTTACAGAAATAGATTCCCAATTTAGAAATCTAGTAAGATTAAACGAAAATAACCTTGAGCAAAATCAAATAAAAGATTTATTTGATATTATTTCTACAAATTTAAATGTTTTTTCAAAACAAGTTATGTCGCAAGGCGATATTTTAAACGAAATTACCTTAAGAATTGAATCTTTAAGGCTGGAAACTTCTCAAAACAGAGAATGGGGTAAGTCTATTTCAACAATAAAAGCTGATATTGAAAAATTTAATAACGGTTTTGAAAGTATTATTGTCAATGTTAATTCAAGCTTTGAAAGAGTAACAGCAGAATTAAAAAAACAAAGCATTGACGAATTACAAAATAAAGTTGAAGATATGAAAATGACGATGAACGCTGTTATTTCAACAGTACAAATCTTCGATCAAAAAAATAAATATCTTGAAGAATTGCTTAATTCAATAACAACCAAAGAAGATATTGAAAAAGCCAGAGAGACAATGTATCAAATTATTGAGCAGAATAAGGCTTTAGCAGAGCACGTTGATAATTTGGCAAGTGTTAGTGATTACGACGGACTTATTTCGCAATTAAATGATTCAAAAGACTTGATAGCACAAGCTAATGATAAACTTGTTGAAGATTTACAAAAACTTGAATTAGCTGTAAGAAACATTCTTTCGCAAGAAGATTTTGATTCTTTTAAAAAAGATTTAAATAAATTAATTTACGAAGTTATTGAATCTACAAATATAGTAAGAGGAGAAGTTCTTGGTACAACATCAGAAATAAGAAATCTTATTACCGTTATGAATTCTCTTGATTTTAAAACTATATTCAATAAAGTTTTAAATAATCTTACTAACATAGAAAGCAATATAAAAACAACCATTTATGAAGTAATAAACAAAATAAATCAAGAATCAGAAAATATAAACTCTCATTTATCGGCTGAATTTAATGGTAAATTTGATATTTTAAATGATAATATATCTAAAATTCCAGGTTATACAACAGAAAAAATAGAAATTTCTTTAAATGACTTATCAAATAAAATGTCAATGATTCATTCTGATGTCAAAGAAGCTAATAATCTATATACAGATAGTTTCTCTGCAAAATATGATGTATTGGCAGATAAATTAAATACAACTAATATAGCTCTTGATACTATTTCAAGCTTAGGTATAAGTTCATTAAAATTCAATATAGAAGATTTAGGACAAAAACTTGAACAAGCAAAAGAATATTTATCTGAAAATGCTCAAGATAACTATAATGAACTGTTAGAAAAATTAAAAACTTTAGGTAAAGGTTTAGAATTACTTGATGATAAAGTATCAAAACCAAATAATGACGCTATTGAAATAGTTTTGACAAAGGTTGCAGAATTAACGAGAAAAGTTGAAGATTTTAATATTAATATTGAAAAAGTTGAATTTGCAGAAAATATTAATCGTTTAAAAGAAGTTTTAAACTTCATGCCTGAAATCATTAAAGAAAGCATTAAAAAAGACTTTACGACAACAATTGAAACAGATATTTCCACAAGATTAGATGATTTAGAAAACTTAATGTCAAATATAACAACGGAATATTCTAATTCATTAACAGATTTTAAAACAAAAGTATCAGATTCGATTGATATAATTAAAGAAAATACAGAAACTAGTGATATCAAATTAAACAATACTGTTTTCGAAATTAATGCAATGAAAGCAGAAATTCAAAAAATTTATGTTGAATTAACAAAAATGACAGAAGAACAAAGTCAAAGATTTGTTGATATTCAAGATAATGCAGTAAATCGAATTGAAGAAGTTATCAACAGTTTCTCATCTTTATCTCATAGTGTTGAAGAAAATAATACTCAAAAAATTCAAGTAGATTTTCAAGCATTAAACGAAAAATTAGAAAACTTTATAAATTCTTTCCAAAATAAATTTTCATCACAACCACTACAATTTTCAGACGAAGAAAATAATGGATTAGAAGAATTATCTGAAGATGCATATTTAAGAATTGAAGCTAAATTAAATAAAATAAAAGATCAATTAAATTTCAATTCAATAAATTATTTTGAAGCTGCAAAAGATAATATGCATACGATTTTGGAAGAAATTGAGCCAATTAAAGATAGATTAAAAACATTTGCAGATGAAGATTATCAAACATTAATGAACGATTTTAAAGTTCAGCTTGAATATTTTACAAACAAATTAAAATCTTTATTTGTAGAAGTAGAAGGGACTGGAAACACAAATGTTTTAGATAATCTTTTTGCAGGTCTTGCCTCTTTGAACGGAAAAATGGAAGCTCTTGAAAACGGATTAAAAGACCTAATGCAAAATGGAGTTTCTGTTGGAAATAATAACCAAACAAATCAACCTGGACAAATTACAGGAGTAAATATAGATGATGCAAATATTGCAAATCTTTCAGAAACACTAAAAACTCTTTCAGCAACAAGCCTTGTTGAACTTAAAAATGATATGGAAGCTGTAAATAAAAAACTTGATTTATTAACAGCGCAAGAAAAAGAGCTTGATTTCTTGTCTCCGGAAAAAGGGTTAGAACAACTTGCAAAATTAAATGAAATAATTAGTGTTGAAAAATTAAACGCATTAAACAAATTGAATTTATTAGATAAATTAGAAACATTAAGCGTTTTGGACAATATCGATAAAATTCCTCAAATAAATACATTTTTGGAATTACAAAGCCAATTAAAAGATATTATTATTGCACTGGATCAAAAAATAAATGCTTTCTATAAAAATATGGAAGGTATAGACAGATTATCGGGAGAAATAAAAGAAAGCTTTGAAGCTTCAAAAGAAAGTATGTTAAAAAGCGTTTTAGGCGTTTTTGAACAAATATCTTTTGTTGAAGAAGCCGAAGATATAAAAGATTTTATTGACGGAAATGTTGTAAGTGAATTAAAGAAAGTTTCAACAAATTTAGAAGAAAATGCAAAAGAAATAAAAGGTTTAAAACACGTAATAAATTCAAATAATCCATTGGAATATTCAGAATTAGAAGGTGATTTTAATAATATTCAATTAGCTTTTGAAAAATTAAAAATTGAAGACATTGCTCCATTATATGAAGGTTTAAATGCAATAAAAGAAGAAGGCATAAATTCAATTCGAGAACAAATAAATCTTCTTCAGTCCGGTTCAAGCAATAATAGCAATTATTCTTACACCTTGCAGGATATAGAATCAGATATTGCAAAATTAAGAATGACTTTAAATGAATTGCAAAATGATGAAAAATTAGATTCAGTTGCACAAAATATAGATCAACTTGTAAACTTTTTAGATGGTTTAAGATTTGATTTTACAAGAGAAGATTTAGGCAACATGAATCATAATATAACACGAATGACTGATGAACTTACGGACTTATCATCAAGAACAAATAAATTAATTTTAACATCAGAAGATTCAAGAAGTGATATAAAAAATACAGTAGGAAGATTTGAGCAGTTTTTAAATCAAATTTATCACAACATAAAACCAATAGCAGATATGAATATGGCTTCAAAAATAGATTTTCTAACAGGCATTGTAGATAGAATTTCTAAAGCAAATGAACATAATGCTCGAATAATAAACAATATTAACGAAAAACTTGATGCTGTTGAAAGCAATGTTGTTGAAAATATAAAAGAATTGAAAAAATTATTACCACAATCAGGTTCTGTAATTGGACTTCTTGAGAAAAAATTTGTCGAACAAGAAGAAAGATTGGCTTCTATGGAAGAAAAACTTAATGAGTTTATGGAAACATTTGATGCCAAGGATGGAAGTGAACTTGGAAAACAAATAGCAAATATCGATAAAAAACTTACTAAATTAAATAAGAGTATCGAAAAAGTAACATCATATGTTGATGAGGAATAATAAGATATGAGCAGTTGTATTGTAATATATTGTACAGTTCCAACTAAACAAGATGCAAAATCAATAGCAAAAATATTATTAACACAACGTTTAGCTGCGTGTATTAACATTGTAGATAAAGTTCAATCGATATTTAGCTGGCATGATGAAATTTGTGAAGAAAAAGAACTTTTAATGATGATAAAAACTAAAAGTATCTTATTTGATAGAGTAAAACAAGCAATAAAATTGACTCATCCGTACAATATACCGGAGATAATATCTATACCGATAGAAAATGCGGATAGTGAGTATTTAGAATGGATAAACGCAGAGACAACAGATTAAAAGAACTCATAGATTATATTGAATCTCAAGGAATTATAGTAAATACAAATACAAAAGCAAGAGGTCATTTAGGTTTTTTTATAAACGGAAGGATTGATATATCTAAAAATACTCCTGAGAATAGAATTATTTCAACCCTTTTACATGAATTTGCTCATTATATTCATTCAAAATTAGAAACCGGTATTGCTAAGACCGGTGGAACTTTAAATGTATTATTCAATAAAAAAGAAGACTGCAAAGAAATCTTTGAAGAACTGGTAGATGTAACTCATTTTGTAGATGAAAATTCATTACATAAAAAACTTTCATATCATAAAGAACAAATAAAAAATAAAATAAAAGAATTGGATAACGAGATAAAAAAAGAGTATCCGGATTTTCAACGTTCAAAAAATTTTAAAAAATTAGAAAAACTTATAAAAAAGACTGATGCAAAATACCTGTTAAAATATGATATGGTTAAAATAAGAGGCTGGCTGTTTCAAAAACCAAAAATCATAACAATCGATACATTAGAAACAGATTTTCCTGAATTAAAACCTTCAATAATAGCCTTTATAAGACTAAAATCATATCAAAAAAAACAAACAAGAATATCTCAAAGAATCAATAAAATAGAAAGATATTATAAAAAACCAACTGAACTTTTTGCCAGATTTGTAGAAGGTGTTTACATAGATGAAGAAATAATAAAACATCTTGCACCAATTACTTATAAACGATTTAACGAACTATTAAATGATGATTACTACAAAGAATTAAAAATACTTTTGGAAAAAACAAAAAATAAATTATAAAATTGTAAAAAATACACTTGCAAATAAAAAATAATATGATAAACTAAATATACAGAACAGACATGGTCAAAACATTAGGATAGGTAAGGAGAATTTAAATGGTTCAAGCAATCAATTCAGCATCAAAAGTAGTAACAGCCCCAAAAGCATTTACACCTGTAGCTCCTGTAAAAAAGATTGGAAACAGTCTGCCAAGAGAAGCTAAAAAATCAATTGATGAAAAACAAAATGATAATATTTTATTAGAATTAGATTATATCGGTAAACAAGTAAAAGCTATGTTAGATATAAAAGCAGGAAAAGAAGTTAAAGTTGAAAAATTTGCTAATAAATTAGTTGATGACGATAAAAAAACTCCTGTACAAAAACAAAAAGATGAAGCTATTGTAGAATTAGGTTACATTGGAGATTGTTTGAAAAAACTTGCAGATTTAAATGCAGGAAAAGAAATTGAAGAAAAACCTAGCAAACAAACGAAAAGAGTTAGAGTTTAATTATAAAAAAATAAACAAGAAATCGGCAAATTTCGAGAATTGAAATTTGCCGATTTCTTTTATGTTAATGTAAAATTTAACTACGGTCTTAAAACAGAAATTACACTATCTTGTACAAAATATTTTTTTGCAACTCTTTGAACATCTTCAACAGTAACATTATTAATCAAATCAATAAATTTTTGTTGATAATCATAACCCAAGTGCATAATAGCATAATAAGCAAGCTGATTAGATTGCTGCATATTAGTTTCTGTAATAAATTGCTGTTTGCCTATAATATTGTTTTTAGCATTTTTCAATTCTGTTTCACTAACTTGCTCGTTTTGAAGTTTAGCAATTTCATCCATAAATCCATCAAGAGAAATTTGAATATTAGAAGGCTCAGTCGCTATATATATACAGAAGTTACCGCACATTTTGTACATTTCATAAGAACTTCTAACTGTATAAGCCAAACCTTTTTTATCTCTTAAATTCACAAACAATCTTGAAGATAGACCACTCGAACCCAAAATATTATTAAAGACAACAAGAGGAGCATAATCTTCAGACTCATAACCAGGAACGAGCCATCCTTGATATATTTGAGATTGTTTAGCATCTTTTTTGATGACATCAGAACGCTTTGAGCCTGCTAAAACAGGTTTAGAAATTTCGTTTTGAGAATGAGCATTAAACGGAATATCCTTAAAATTATCTTCAACACATTTTTTTACAGTTTCAAAAGGTATGTCCCCAACAATTGCCATAAATTTTTCACCTGATGAAAGAATTTGTTTATAAGAATCTATAACATCTTCTTTTGTTATATTATCAATATTTTCAAGAATTTTTGTTAGAGTATTTCCATAATAATGCCCATCAAAAATAGTTTTAATAAAATTATCTTGAGATTTGATTCTTGCAGAATCTAAATCCGCTGTAATTTCACCTTGCATTTTAGATTTTTCTTTAACAAAATCATCGAATGTAGTATTTTTGACAATATCCGCCAGCAAATCCATCATTTGTTCAAAATCTTCATTTAAACAAATCATTCTCAGTCTAAAATAATCTTGTTTAGAATCGGAATAAAACTCAATGGCATTTTCATCAAGTTCATTGGCGATTTGTTCAGCTGTTCTGTTAGTTGTACCTTGAGAAAATAATCTGTTAATAAGTGAGTAAATCCCTGCACAACGTTCAGGCTTGTTAATTGCTATATTTAGAGTTACAGCAACTCTTGGAGTATTTGGACTGTTTTTATAAACAGTATTTAAATTGTTTTCTAAATCAAAAGTTTTAATCATAATAAAATTATAAAACCATAAAAATATTAAGTTTTCAACATTAAGAAAATATAATATATTGAAAAAAACTATGTTCGTGTTATGGTAGTAGTATTAGTAGACACAAAATATTGGTATATTTTCAAGAAGGAGAAAAATATGACAGAAAAACGTGTATACCTTTTTAGAGAAGGAAACGCA
>CACZSH010000112.1 GCA_902783785.1 uncultured bacterium
ATTCAAAAATTTTTCGTTGGTTATTCTTTTCCAACTGATAAGTTCAAATACGTATACAAAAAAGGTAATTAAATAAAATAAAATATTTAAACCTAAAATATAAATAAAAATTATTGCTAAAGGTAACCCTGCTTCAGGTTTTAAAATATCAGGGAAAAAGAATATACAAAGCAAAATAAATACAATCCATCCGCACGTGGATAAACAGTTAAAACTGTATCGGTTTCTTAATTTATCAAAAAGCATAAATTAAGCCTACAACAAAAAAGAAAGGAGAACAATTGTGAATAAGAGTAAAACATTAGAATTTAATATTAAATTGAAATTTTATTAATAAAAAAAAATAAATGAATATAAGAATAGGACAGATATTAAAAATTATTCCTAATATAGATAAAAATAAAACCCCTTTATTACTTGTAATTTTCTCATTTGTTATTTTATGCCCTTTGCTAATTTCAAAAAAATAACAAATTACTGACAAAGATAAAGTTAAGCAAGAAATAGGAAACAGTAAAAATAAAATAATAACAAAAACGTCTCCATCTCCAGGTTGTGGAGATAAGAATATTTGAATAACAGGAATAATACAAGACAAAAATATAAGCCAGCCGAAAATAGCAAGTAAGTAAAAGCTATATCTCTTTCTTAATTTATCAAAAAGCATAAATTAAGCCTACAACAAAAAAGAAAGGAGAACAATTGTGAATAAGAATAAAACTTTAGAACTTGATAACGAATTAAAGAATCTTTCAATTGGAGTATATGTTGGAAATGAAAAATATGTTCCTAAAGATTGGATAAAAATAAATGAATACGATAATAAAAAGACAGGTTTTCATGGCGAAGCCTTTTATAAAAATGGTAAAATTGCTATTTCTTTTAGAGGAACGGAAAATTCCTTTCAAGATATTATTAATGATGCTCAAATGGGATTTAATCAATTGCCAAATCAATATGTAGATGCGCAAAATTTTTATGAAAAAGTTAAAAAAGATTTTCCTTATCAAAAAATTATTTTTACAGGGCATTCTCTTGGCGGTAGTTTAGCACAACTTATGTCAAACGAAACAGGTAATGAAGCGGTAACTTTTAATGCATACGGCATTGGAGATTTAGTAAAAGGACATGTAAGAGAAAATTTGAATATAAGAAATTATGGAAATGTTGATGATACGGTATTTAACCTTAATTTACGAAACCAATTGGGAAAATCATACATAATCGGTTATGGGAAAGGTAATGATTATGTTACGAAAAGCAACAAAGGCGATTATATTCCAGGATTACATCCAAGAAAAGTTCATAACATTGAAAATATGGGAAAACTTGAAGATGCAGTTGAATATAAAAAACCTGAAGAACTTCAACCCAAAATGATTAGCGGCAAAATATCTTATGATATAGATTATCGTGATATTGACAAAAACAGGGTTATGACAAATGAAGAAATAGGAGAAATGTCAAAAGAAGAATTTAAAAGAAATGAGAATTTTATTGACCAACTGTTAAGATTAGGCAGGATAATAACAAAAAAACAAGCAGAAGAACAAGTTAAAAGTGGGGATTTAATTTATGTAAATTCATATACCAGAGATGACGGAACAGAGGTAAGTGGGTATTACAGAAGAAAATAGTTTTCGTGAGTTATAAGGAGACTTTTGCTCTCCGGACTAAATCCTCCACCAAAAAAGAGGGCAAAATTTTTTGTCCTCTTTTTTGGTATCGATTTGAAGAAGTTGAAGAACCCCTGCAAAGCTTTGCTTTGTTGAGGGGTTCGAGCGGGAGCGAGCAGAGTGCGAAGGACTTTTCTTTGGAAGAAATAATATTTCTGAAAAGAAAATCCGTAGGCACGTTTAATGCGAGCGACCAAGATACTCTCTCTCGTCTCCACCATTTATTTTTAGAATTATTGCTCTCCCTAGAGGTTCTTACTTCTAAAAAATTTATTTACAGCATTTTTTAATATATATTTTGCAAATTTACTAAACCATAAAATTTAATGAATTTTTGATAAAATTTTTAAATAAGAACTAAAATTTTAGCTACTATAAAAATCTGAAAAATAACACTACTAAAAAATGTAAAATTTCGGATTTTTTAATTTGAAAATAGTTTAATAATGAATTTACTGATTTATAAGGGAGGGGATTATTATGTCAAATTTACCTGTACGAATTTTAATGGTAGAAGATCATAAATTAATGAGAGTAGGTTTAAAATCTTTATTTGATGATTATGATGATTTACATATTATTGCGGAAGCAGAAAATGGTAAAGAAACTATGGATATTATAAAATCTACTCAGGTAGATGTTGTCCTAATGGATTTGGGATTACCTGATATTTCAGGAATAGAGCTTACAAAAAAAATACTTGAATATAATAAAAAAATAAAGGTTGTAATATTAACAAGCCATTTAACAGAAAAAGAAATTTTTGATGCTCTTTCTGCAGGTGCAAGTGCATATGTTTTAAAAGATATAAATACTGAAATGCTAATGATGATAATAAGAAGTTCAAAACTGGGTGCAATGTGGATAGATCCACAAGCTGTACCAATATTGCGTGATAGAAATAATGGTACAATTATTCCTCAAAGACAAATGACAAGGGCTGCATTTAGAGAACAACATTCGAATTTAACGCAAAGAGAATATGAGGTTTTAAAACTTGTTGTGGATGGCAAATCAAATCATGAAATTGCAGAAACTCTTACAATAAGTGAACATACTGCAAAAGCACATGTTTGTAATATTATCCAAAAACTAGTAGTAGATGATAGAACTCAAGCAGCTGTTAAAGCTCTGAAAGAAGGCTTAGTATAAAATTTAAAAGGGCATTTAATTATTTGCACATAGTTCACAACAACTCAAAGATATTTACATGCATCTGCAAAGAGAAAGAAAGCAGTAATAGAAATTTTAAATTTATACAATTAGAATTTAATTCAAAATAAGAAATGGACACAGAATGTACATGAAATTTTGATGAAAATATTAACAAAACAATTAAGCTTTTATATTAATTATCAGCTTATCAAAGCAATACAAGAGCGTGTAGTTTTAGAGTAATTGATTGATTGATTACATAGAAAACATTTAATGACATTTGAAATACTTTATTGAAAGCAAATACTCTAAAGCTACGCGAACGAAGTGAGCGAAGGCGTATTGTAAACGAGTGTGTGTTTACATACCGCAGTAATTTAATATTGTATATGCTATTTCCAAACATATGGATTTTACTTGCTTTTTCCACCATATTTTAGCACTCATTTTGCTAATTTTAGCAATCGTTTTGACTAAATTATTTCCCAATTACAGAAAAATACATTATAG
>CACZSH010000113.1 GCA_902783785.1 uncultured bacterium
AAACAACTGTATTCAACGGTAAAAAGATTTTTGGTGAAGAAAGTTCCAGAATAGAATCACCAAAAGCCTTATCTGAAGCAGAAGCAATAGCACAGGGTTATACTGTTGTAAAAACAGCTCAAGAGCTTAAAGATGCTCTTGTATCAGACGACCCTAATTGCAAAGTTATGTTGTTTTCAGATATCAACCTTAACGACCTTGAACTTGATGAAACAGGTTCTAACTGGACTGCGGTTGGAACTAATTTAGCTGATTGTTTTGAAGGAGTTTTCGACGGTAACGACTTTACTATATCTAATCTAACTATTAATATGCCTAATAATGGTCAAAAAGGGCTTTTTGCAGTTATTCATAATGCAACAATTGAGAATGTTAATCTAGATAATGTTGATATAAAGGGTAGTAGTAACGTAGGTGGAATAGCTGGTTTTGTTTATGGTAATACTGGTGATAAATCAACAATAAAAAATTGTGATGTATCTGGATCAATAGTTGGAACAAACACTTATACAGGCGGTATTGCCGGATATTGTCAAACCGGTTTAACTGTAGAAAACTGTAATGTATCAGGAACTATTTCTGGTGGCAGTACTACAGGTGGAATAGCAGGATTAACTTCGTCTAAAACAATAATAAAGAATTGTGATGTATCTGCTGATGTAAACGGAGGAATGACTGGAGGAATTTTAGGATATAGTACTGGTACTACAATAGAAAATTGTAATGTATCATCATCTATTTCTGGTACTAGTAATGTCGGAGGAGCTGTAGGTAAAGTGCAATCTAGTACACAGATAAAAAATTGCAATCTGGATGTTGAGATAACACGTGCTGGCCAATATGTAGGAGGTATTGTTGGATATGGTCAACAAGCACAAATAGAAAATTGTGAGGTATCAGGCTCTGTTGAGGGTACAACCTATGTCGGTGGTATACAGGGTTATATGACTAATAATAGATCATCTATTATTGATACAAAAACAACATGTACAGTAATAACAGAATCAAGTGACTATGAAAATGCTGGTATAGGTGCAGTTATCGGTAGAAAAACGGGTAATGCTACTTCTGGAACTATATCAGGAAACGAATACAATTCAAATATCAACGAAGGTATGCCAGCTGTTGGAAAAATAACTTATGACTTAACCGATGAACAAATCAAAGATAACCCTAATTTAGTTATACCTACAAAAGCACAACCACAAAAAATAAATCCTATAAAGCTACAAGTAGGTGTTAACAGCGATAGAAGCTCAAATATTGAAATTGATACAGGGTTTAAATTAGATGACTTTACTGTCAATATTAAAACAGAAAAGAAAGCATCACAAGCTATAAGCAAGATTGATAAAGTAATGGAAAGCCTTATTACAAAACAAACAGAACTAGGAGCTGCATCTAACAGACTGCAATCAACAATGGAGTTCCAACAAGTACAAAAGGATTCTAAGATAGCGATGCTATCTGTTGTGAAAGATGCTGATATGGCAAAAGAAAGCAGTAATTTTATCAAATCACAAATATTGCAGCAAACCACAGCAAGCTTGCTTGCCCAAGCCAATCAAACTCCATCAATTGCCTTACGGCTATTGTCGATATAATTAATGCCAATTTAAAACAAATGTCATCCTGAATTCATTTCAGAATCTTACCAACAATAGATGTGGCAAGAAACAGGACATTTTCTAAAAATCAGTCACAACTCACATTACATTAGTCGCCAATTTAATTAAATTATCATCTTTTTGAGGCATAGCAAGAGGTTTTGGAATAAATATATCTTTATATTTTTCTATTGCGTAAGAATCCGTCATACTTGCTATATAGTCCGTTACCGCTCTTTGAATTTTACTTTCTTCGCAATACTGTTTAAGCATATCTGAATAATATTCAAAAAGAGCTTTTATAATATTTCTTGATTTCTTTTCTTCTAACTTTGCTGGTGAATCTATATATACATTATCAAACATCCATTTACGAAGTTTTGTGGTATATTCCCAACCCTCATCACTCATCTTTACATAAGGTTTATCAACAGAATTATTAATTATTTCCATAATCATTTTATTTAAACGTTTTGATTGAACAGAAGAAAAATACTCTCTGCATTCTTTTGGCAAATCATTTTCAGATATAACACCTGCTCGTATAGAGTCTTCAATATCGTGATTAATGTAAGCAAGTTTATCTGCAAGTTGGACAGCTTGAGCTTCAAGAGTTTGAGGTTTATACCCCCAACTATGAGTTAAAATACCATCAACAGTTTCTCTGCACAAATTCAAATCTTCTAAAATTTCAACTACCCTTACACTTTGTTCATTATGGTGAAAGTGTCCTGTAATTTCGTTTAAAACACCTTCTCCGCAATGACCAAACGGTGTATGACCTAAATCATGACCTAAAGCAATTGCCTCTGTTAAGTCTTCATTTAAGGTCAATGCTCTTGCTATCGTTCTCGCAATTTGAGAAACTTCAAGAGTATGAGTTAAACGAGTTCGAAAATGGTCATCAAAAGGCGCAAGAAAAACTTGTGTTTTATGTTTTAATCGACGAAAAGATTTCGAATGAATTATTCTGTCTCTATCACGTTGAAAATCAGTCCTTATCGGACATTTTTCAATAGGTCTTAATCTGCCTTTACTATTCTTACTTTTTGATGCATATTCACTTAAATATTGAATTTCTCTATCTTCAAGCTTTTCTCTTATGGTTATATTTTTATTCATAAATATTTTTTCCTTTTGAATTATGATATAATAAAATCATTCAAAGGAGCATCATATGAGAGAACTATTTAACGAAAACGTAAATTCTATTGAAACGTATATTATGTTCAAAATAAATGAACGAGCAGCAGAATTAAAAGAAGAACTCATAAAGAAAGGAAGAGAACCAATATCTTTAGCTATGGGTGCACCGACATGCAGACCACCTCAATTTGTTATTGATGAATTAAAAAAACTTTTAGACATAGATTCTATGCATACTTACTCTTCTCCAAGAGGTGAAAAAGCATTTCTTGAAGCAGTTTCAAATAGAATGAAAAAAAGATTTAATGTTAACATTAATCCCAAAAATGAAATATGTTCTCTAATAGGTTCTAAAGAAGGTATAGCAAATATTATAAGAGCTTTAATAAATCCTGCTCATGATATTAAGGATAAAGATATAATCCTTACTCCAAATCCATCTTATGCTTCATACAAAGAAATGGTTAAAGTTTCAGGCGGATTATCATACTCTGTTCCACTACTTGAAGAAAATAATTTTATGCCAAATCTTGACGAAGTTTGGGAGAATTTAATAAAAGATGGTTACAATCCTGAAAAAGTAAAAGCATTGCTTGTTAATTATCCGTCAAACCCTTTAGGTGCAACAGCAACGCTTGATTATTACAAAAAAGCAGTTGAATTTTGTAAAAAACATCATATTTTACTAATTGGAGATTCTGCATACTGTGATTTGTATTACGAAGAAAAAGATAAACCTCACAGTATACTGGAAGTTGAGGGAGCAAAAGATATTGCCGTAGAATTTTTCTCATTTTCAAAACCTTATGCAATGACAGGTTGGAGATTAGGTTGGGTTTGCGGTAATGCGGAAGCTATCGGAATTTTCTGCAAACAAAAAACAACTATTGATACAGGCGTTTTTAAAGGTATTCAACTTGCAGGTGCTAACCTATTAAACTCTGATGAAGCTGATAAATATAATATGTGGCTAAATTCAGAATTTAAAAGAAAAAGAGATTTATTTGTAAACGGACTTAAAAATTTAGGATTTGAAATACCTGTTATACCAAATGCAACATTCTATCTTTGGGTAAAAATACCTAAATGTTATAATTCTTCTGAAAAATTTTGCGCTGATTTACTAGAAAAATCAGGAATTATGGTAGTTCCAGGAGAAGGCTTCGGCGATAACGGAAAAGGATATTTTAGAGTATCATACGTATGTTCTGATGAAAAACTACAAGAAGTTTTAGACAGAATGGAAAAAGACGGATTTAAATACTTATAATATAAATAAAATTGTAATATATCTTTACTAAAAATATGTTATAAAATATTAAAAATGTGGTACATGGTACATGAAAGTTTAACTAGAAGTCAAATGGATTGACTTGTTTTGAACGGAATCGTGATTAACTCAAAATAAACAAAGTTGTCTAAAACTAATTGGAGGACTAAATGGATTTAGTATCTACTTCATCAGGAATAACAAATCAATATTCAACTTTATATAATAGCTTTAACCAAAAAACAGACATAGTTCAAGCTAATAGCTCTGTTGCTAAAAATCAAAATACAAATGGAACAAGCAACATTATTTTGGTAAAAAAAGGAAGTACAGGTTATATGACTGATGTAGATTTTAATGATGACGGCAAAATCACATTAGACGAATTTAATAAATATTGCGAAGAAAATGGTGTCAATGATAAAGATAAAATGAAATTAATGACAACCATGGAATTTTCTAAAGTTAAAGAACAACTTATAAAAGAAAATACTGAAAAAACTGATTACGACCAAAATAAAGAAAATAAATCAACAGAAAAAGAAGAAGATTCATCTATTTATGCCAAAAAGGGTGATGATAAATACAATGAATCTATGGATACAAACAACGATAGTATTGTAACTTATGAAGAATACGTAAAATTTTGCATAAAACAAGCACAAAAGAATGACAACTCTTCTTCTAAAGAAAACAATAAATACAACAACACTGATGAAAAAGATTTAGTAACAACTGTTGAATTTGAAGTTTAACCTGTTAATAAATATCTAATTATACAGGAATCCAAATTTCTTGAGGCTTTCTTTCTCTACCCCAGTTGCTTAACAAATGCGTCTTAACATCGGAATAGCCAGCACCATTTCCGTCTGATATTTCAATGTGTCCACAAGTTTTACCTGCGCCATTACTATATCCTGGAGGGTAAATAACAATAGCCCCCGGAGGAATATCCGTAGGTTTTAAATTTAAACCTGATACATCAATTTTTTTCAATTGAGGCATTTTTGAAAGATAATCATCACCGGTATTACAAGCTTTACCAAATCTTGTAAAGTTTGTACCATAAGTATCATTTAAAGCTCTTCTTACATAACCACCACATTGGGCTTTAACGCCTTGAGATTGTGCAAGATCGCTCCAACGTTTACCATTTTGCAACAAAGCCTGACCTTTACTTTCATTATAACCTAATTTTTGCCACCATTCTTTATTATAATTTCCATCAGCAGCCCAAGGTCTTATTGCTTCAATACTACCGTTTCGTTGAACTCCAGTAACAAGACTTGTGCCAGAAGATTCAGTAGTAGGAGATACACCTATAAAACCGGCAAAAAGTGGTCTAGAAGATGATGAAGATAAAGTTCCAAAAGGATTACTTTGTGAAGACACAGTATCATTTTTCACTTCTGTTGCCACATCTTTTTTAGCTATTTTGACTTTTAAGGTTTTTGATATGAGTTTTTGATCTTTTTTACTCATTTTCATCTCATCAGAAATTTCAGAAAATAATTCATTTAAATTTATTCCAGCAACTTCCGCTTGTTCTTTTAAGGCCTTTAATTTAGTATTAAGAGATTTTTTCAAAGTAGCACTACAATCAGAACCATCTTCCGAATTTTGGCTTGCATTTATTTTTTTTGCAAGAGAAATAAGGTTTTGAGCTTGTATCTTTAATTGTTGTTTTGCAGCATCACTGGTATACGCATCTTCTGCATCACCAATCAAATTATCTCCAAATAACAATCCACCACTATTATCAGCATTCTCTGCTTGTAATGACCCTGATAGCAGAGGCAAATTTAATCCTGTTTGTTTAATAGAACTTATTTCAGTCACATTACACCTTACACTAATAATACTATATAATATAAAAATTAAAAAAAAATTTTATTTCCAATAAATTAAAATTATTAATAAATATTTACATAAATTTATTTAATCATTTTTTTTAATTCCTTTTTAGCAGCAATAAGCTGTTTATCATTATTATTTTTTATATCATCAATAGTTAATTCAACTTTAATGTCAGGCTCAATACCTTTTTTATTAATATCAGTACCATTTGGAGTCAGATATTTTGCTATTGTTAAATTAATACCCGTACCGTTAGGAAGTGGTACAATTTGCTGAACCATACCTTTTCCGTAGGTTTTAGTTCCCAAAATCTTAGCTTTATGGTAATCTTTTAAGGCACCCGATAAAATTTCACTTGCACTAGCACTTGCACCATCAACCAATACTATCACAGGTTTATTAATATTAATCTGAGTATTTTGAGCTTTTATTCGGTTTCTATAACCATTACGACCAATTATACTAACAATTTCCTTACCACTTTCTATAAACATATTAGATATAAAAACAGCATTAGGAAGTAAACCACCAGGATTGCCTCTTAAATCAAGAATAAGACCTTTTGTATCCTTTGTTTTTTCTAAAGCTTCAACAAATTCTTTTGCAGTAGATGCTCCAATAAATGTAGATATTTGAATATATCCTAAATTACTATCTTCTTTATCAACAAAACTTTTAACAGTTTTAACCTTTATTTCTTTTCTTTTCAAACTTTTAGTTATTTTATTATTATCACGAAGAATAACTATTTCTACAATACTATTAACAGGACCTCTAACTGCGGATGCAACTTCACTGATAGATTTTCCACTAACATCTACACCATTAACCTTTAAAATAATATCTCCAACTTTTATTTGCGCTGATTGTGCAGGGCTACCGTCAATAACACCTAAAATATATATTTTACCATCTATTGATGCAATATTTACTCCTATACCGGTAACTTTTGAATCAATATCAATATTTTGCTCTGCAAATTCTTCCTTATTCATAAAATTAGAATAAGGATCATTTAAACTTTCTAACATTGTAGCAATCGCCACTTTTGCATCTTCATCATTATTAATCTTACCTCTATAACGATCCTTCCATCTAACCCAATTTTGATTATTCATTGATGAATCATAGTAAGAATCTCTTATTTCTCGCCAAGTTAAATTAAAAAGTTGCTGAGATGGAACAATTGTTGTATTAGTTCTTGTGGCAAATTTTGTTCTAAAATCAATAGGAATGTCAAAAAATTTCATGAAGAAATTATTCAACAGAATAATCATAAAAATAAATATTATTAAAATAAAAGCTTGTTTTTTATCCATAGAATAATTTAACAACAACTGCTACTTTTTAGCAATAGCCGATATTAATTAAGACAAAAGACATATAACAATATTTTTAATAAAATTGAACTATGGACACAAACTTTCCCAATCTTCTTCTTCGTCTTCTTCTCCAGGTTCTCTAATTTCTTCTTCATCTTCTAACATTAGCATCAATTGAAGACGTAATTGTTTTTTATAATTTTCTCTTGCTTTTTCTATTGTTTTTGCACAAAAAGCAAAACTTGGTATTTCTTTTATTTCAATATACCAATATGGATTTCCGTTAAAATCTAAATCAGTACCTTCTATCAAAGTCCAATCCAAATTCATGTAATATTCTATATCTTTATTCATTGAACACTCTTTCATTTAATGGTTGATTTATCATCAAACCTTCTCCTCCAATAACATCAGCCTGTTTATTATTAATATACAAATATACAGGTAATTTTGTATTTTTATTTGCAGTTTTAACTAATTGATACAATCTTTTATATAAACCATCTGTTCCACCACCATGTTCAAAATCAGCTGTTAAATTAATAATAGCTTTTTTATCAGTTTCAACAACAGAAATGACTTTTGTTCCGGTAGGAATTTCAGAATAAATACCCTTATCTTGTTCCAATTTAGAAGGTCCTTCAACTAATCTTGAGATTGCAAACGACAACTGTTGACCATTTTCAGCAGCATCATATTTTCTTTTTACAGCTCGGTAATATTCTTCACCGTTATCATTTTTCCCTATAAAAAACACTGTTAAATAAGAATCTTCAGCCTTTTTAGGTTGTTCGTCTTCTTGAACTGCTTCATCAGTCTGAACAACTTCTTCGTTAACATTTTTGGAAACATCAGATGTGTTAGTAAAAAATGCATACTTGACATACCCAATTGTAATTAGAATTAAAACTATTAAAGCTACTAATTTATTACTCGTCATAATATAATTTAACCTTTGTTATTTCTTTGGTATATATATTATACCTTCTACAAGAATTTTGTCATCAATTATATTTGTAGAATTTATAACCAACTTTCCATTTGGAATTGCAAAAGCATCAAGTGAATATTGTAATGGATCTATAAAGTTTAACAAAGAAAGATATTTTGCGATATTTAATCTTTTATTTGAATTTTCTAATCTAACGTCATAAACATTTATCTTACCATCTACAACCTTTAACGCAGTAGAAACTTCAAATTTTAAATTTGAAGCTTTGTTAATCCAAGTTGATAAACCTGATGAAACATTCAACATAACATGCAATCTTTCATCTTTTATAGCGACATCGACAGATTCTAATTTTAACAACTTAATACCAATTGCATTCAAATCTACTTTTTTTAAAATTGCATTGTAATCTTTTGAATTTACAGTTTCCTTTAAATCTTTTTCAGATACAATTAACGAATAACTCATTAAAATGTTAGATTTATTATAAATTTCGTCTGTAGATAAATCAAAATAGTTAAAATCACATAACGTTTTTGCTTCAAACAAACTAATTTTTATGCCATCTATATCAAGATTCTTACCTGTTATTTTTAAACTTTTAAAGATACCTCGTTTTAAATCTAATAAACTATATGATTTTAAAGATACCTTAAATTTTTGCCCTGTTTCTTTTTTAATTTGTTTTCGTATTATACTTTCACCTAATTTTTCAGCAAAAAATGTAGCCCCAAACATTTTAGAAAAAACCTGATTTGCTTTTGAGGAAACATCATAAGCCGGGGTACAATATTTTTCAGGAGTATACTGTTCTGAAAAAACAGGTAAATCTATTAATAATACTATGAATAATGCTATTAGATATTTCTTTATCATTTTATAAATACTTTTTCTAAATTTGTTTTATTTTTAATAATACGTGTAACTGCAACTATTCTATTACAATATATCAAAATAATTAATTCATTGTTACAATTTGTGAATTTATCCGATATAAAATTTTGCCCAAATTTAACCTTTAGCCATTCTTCTTCGCTAATCTCGACTTTTTTTAAATGTGAAAAATATTCTAAAGGATATTTAATAAAAGAATTTTTATTATCAGAACTTTTTATATCATCAACAGTTACAGAATCTTCTAACAAAAAATCACCTGCAACTGTACGAGTTAAACCAATTAAATGACCTCCGCAAGATAAAACATCTCCCAAATCATTTGCAATACATCTTATATATGTACCTTTTGAACACTTTACTTTTAACTCGGCTACATTATTTTCAAAAGAAAGTAATTCTAAATTTTCAATAATAACCTTTCTAGGTTCAATTTCAACAGATTTCCCTTCTCTTGCATATTCATATAACTTTTTACCATTTCTTTTTAGAGCAGAATAAATTGGAGGTTTCTGTAAAATTTCACCACGAAATGCACAAAGAGCTTTTTCTAACTCAGATTTTTCTACAATTTTATCTGATTTAAAAATCACACTTCCTTCTTTATCATACGTATCAGTACTAATGCCAAATTTAACAAATGCAACATATTCTTTATCATCAGATAAATATTCAATCAATCTTGTTGCATCACCTACCGCAATAGGTAAAACACCATTTGCCATTGGATCAAGAGTTCCGGTATGTCCTATTTTTTTTATATTAAAAATTTTTCGCAAAACACTAACAACATCATGTGATGTCATACCCGAGGGTTTATTTACATTGATAAAGCCAAACATTTAAATTATATTTCCCCACGAGAAATTTTATCAATAATTTCAGTTACTTTTGAACCTCTTTCTATTGATTCATCATAAATAAATCTTAAATCAGGTGTAACTCTCAATCTTATTCTTTTACCAACTTCATATCGGATTTTGGGTTTATTTTGTTCAATAGCTTCTTTTGTCTTTTCTTTTTGTTCATCAGAACCGAATACAGAATAGAATACTTTAGCGTAAGAATTATCATGAGAGACTTCTACATCTACAATAGAAACAACTCCTGATATTCTTGCATCTTGAATATCTCTTCTTAAAATATCAGAGATTTCTCTCATTAATTCTTTTCTTACTCTTTCATTTCTTAATGTCATAATAAATCCTTATAATGTAGACAAGACTAATCTAAAGAAACTTTCACCTTTTCAGTTGTAGAAACTTCAATAATATCGCCTTCTTCTAAATCGTTAAATTTAGCAAACGATAAACCGCACTCAAACCCTTGAGCAACTTCTTTAACGTCATCCTTAAATCTCTTTAACTGATCAATCTGACCTTTGAAGATTTCTTTACCATCACGAATAACAACCGCAATATTATTTCTTGCAATTTTACCTTCTGTAACATAACAACCCGCAATACGAGTTGTTTTACCAATAGTAAATATTTGGCGAACTTCTGCCTTTCCAACTTCAACCTCTTTTGTTTCAGGTTCAAGCAATGAAAGCATTGTGTTTTCCATTTCTTCAATTATTTGATAAATAATATCATATTTTTTAATTGTAACATTTTCTCTTTCAGCTGCAAGTATAGCATTATTATCCTCTTTTACGGTGAAGCCCAAAATTAAAGCATTACTTGCAGCAGCCAACATAACATCAGCTTCTGAAATATCACCTACACCAACGTGAATAATTTTAGTAACAATTTTCTTAGATTCAAGTCCAGCAATAGCCTGAGCAACAGCTTCAGCAGAACCATGTGTATTTGCTTTAACAATTAAATTCAATTGAGGAATATTATCTTCGCCTCTCATTGCTTCTCTTCTAATATGAGCTGGGAGCATTGCATCTAATCGTTTTTCTCTTTCGTTTTCTTTTCTCTTATCAACAATTGCTTTCATTTCTTTTTCATTATCTACAACTTCAAAGAAATCACCTGCTTTTGGAACTTCCGTCAAGCCTAGAATTTCAACCGGAGTAGAAGGACCTGCTTCTTTTATTCTTTCGCCTGAATCTGATAATAAAGCTCTAATTTTACCGCACGTATTACCAACAACAACGCAATCGCCAACACGCATTGTACCATTTTGAACCAACAATGAAGCAACAGGACCTTTACCCTTATCTAAATTAGCTTCAATTACAACACCGGAAGCTACAGCATCAGGGTTAGCTTTCAAATCTTGCATATCTGCAACCAACAAAATATATTCTAAAAGCTCATCAATACCTTGTTTTTGAAGAGCAGATACCTTACAAGTAATCGTATCACCACCCCAATCTTCAGGTACAAGACCATGTTCTGTTAATTGGGTTAAAACTCTGTCAGGATCCGCACCAGGTTTATCCATTTTATTTACAGCAACAATAATAGGTATTTCCGCAGCTTTTGCATGTGCAATAGCTTCAACAGTTTGAGGCATAATACCATCATCTGCAGCAACAACAAGAATTGCAATATCAGTAGCTTTAGCACCCCTTGCTCTCATTTCTGTAAATGCTTCGTGACCCGGAGTATCTAAAAATACAATTTTACCTTCCGGTAAATTAACTGTATATGCACCAATTGATTGAGTAATACCGCCAACTTCATCATTTACGATTTTATGTTTTGACTGACGAATACTATCAAGCAAAGTTGTTTTACCATGGTCTACATGCCCCATAATACTTATAACAGGAGCTCGTTTCTTTAATAAACTTTCATCAACTTTAAATCTTTCTTGTTGATGTTCTTTTTCAAGTTCTTCTTCAATAAATGCATCTAAGTCTTCTTCTAGAACTTGAATTTCATACTCAGCACAAACTTTTTTAATAACATCAACATCAATTAATTGATTAACAGTTGCCATAACACCATTTAACATTAAAAACTTAACAATATCCGCAGGTGTTTTATTTAACTTTTCAGACAATTCACTAATTGTCATAGCTTTATCAACAACTAACTGTTTAACTTCAACAACTTCTTCATCTTTATGAACTTTTTTCTTATGTTTTTGAGCTGCTGCTTTTTCTAAAGAAATTCTTTCTTGTTCTTCTTCTTTTGAAATTTTATCTTTTTGCTTAGATTTAGAATCTTTTCTTTTAAAAGAACCTTTATTCTCATAAATATCCTGAGAAATTATATGACGCTGTATAGGTTTTTTATATTTATCATCAACATTTTGTTGTTGCAGAGGTTTATTTTTACTTAAATCGGATTTATTATTTTTATTTTCAGGATAAGATTTTTTTTCTTCAACAGCTGATTTTTGAGGTCTGCTAACAATTTCAACCCTATTTTCAATCGGACGAGGTTTCACTATTTCAACTTTTCTATACTCAACTTTTTGAACCCTCTCAACCTTTTCGACTTTTTCAACCTTTTCAATTTTAGTATGAGAAACAACTTCAACGGATTGAGAAGGCTTTGGGTTAGAAACTTCTTCTGATTCTTTCTTTTCAACTTTTATAACTTCAGTCTTTACTTTTGCAGATGAAGATTCCGGTTTTGTCTTTTTAACAATAAAAGCTTTTGGTTTTTTAACTTCAGTTTTTGAACCACCGGATATAAATTCTTTTAATTTTTTAACTTGTTCAGGAGTTACCGAGCTAGAATGTGCTTTTACTATAATTTGAATTTTTGCAAGTTTCTCTATGACTTCTTTACTGGTAAGCCCTAATTCTCTTGCCAACTCGTTTACTCTAATATTATCTGCCAATTAATTGTCCTTTCACTTCTTCAGGTATTTGTGTTTTTAACACTTTTGATAACCTGTTTTTTACAAAAGCTTTTTTTATACAGTCATGATTATAACAAAGATATGCAGATCTGCCAAATGTTTTTGAATCAGGATTTAATACTACCGCTCCATCAGTATTTTTGCGAGTAATTTTAATCATTTCTTCTCTATTTTTTATTTGACCGCAACCTACACACTTGCGTTTTTTCTCTATCATATTCAAATTATATCACAAACATTTATTTTACAAATTTCTGAATAATTACAAATTGCGATAGACTTCTCTCATTAAAACTTCTTCAAATGATTTCTTTTGAAGATTTGTAGATTTAGCATCATTTATTAAAATACTAAACGCATACTTATTACCTTTTCTTGTTTCAATATATCCTGAAAGACCACTTACATTTGTTAGAGTACCGGTTTTAGCATACAATTTATTTTCTAAAAATAACATTCTATTTTTTAATGTTCCATTTTCATTATTTGGTGTTGCCAGTAACGATGTAATATTTTCATATCCGTAAATTTTTGCCAGTTGTATCAAATAATCTGTCATAAATTTTGTTGTTATTAAATTATTTTTAGAAACACCACTTCCATCAACTAATTTTACATTAGATAGATCTACAACGTTTGAAAAGCAAAAATCTTCAAACAATTTATATGAATGGTAAAAATTACCTTGAGAATTGGTATACTTTGCACCTGCAAGTTTAAAAACAGTTTCTGCAACTAAATTATTAGAATTCTCATAAATATCATAAATTGCACTATCTATCGAATGAGTAATTTCTCCAATTAAATCAACATTTGATGATGGTAAATTTTTACTTATTATATTATCGTAATAATGTATTTTATCTGCTTTAAAAGCATCTTTTACCCTTAATTTAAAATATTGCTCCATATCATTTATTGGAACAGAAATTTTAGTTTGTGATACAATTTCACCTTCAAACGTTAACGTATTAGGAGATATATAATTTTTTCTTGAAACAGTAATATTATTTACTGTCCCGTTTTTAACATAGTTCATATAAACGGCCGGATAAAATACATTCGATTCTATCATTGGAGGCTGATTTACCATAGGAGTTAAAGTTAATTTAATAAGATTTTTATCCAAATTATATGCGCTAAACTTTGGAATCAACGGATTTACATCATCATCCCATTGCCAGCCTTCTCCCCACTCCACTCTATCAAATATGCTGTCATCAATATAAAACTTTGAAATAGTTTTATCTTTTGGAACTTCAATATTTTTAAATAATAATTTCAAATCTTTTGAAGTAAGATAAGGATCAGCTCCTAACACAAGATAATATTCTTGTTTATTTTTTACTTTGTATAATTTTGTTGAAAAATTATAATCTTTTCCTAAAACTTGTATAGATGGAGTAGCTGTTATGATTTTTTGAGTAGATGCAGGCATCATCGGTATTTCATAATTCCACTTATAAATCTTTCTGGGTTTATCTATATTTTGTATAGAAATACTAACAGCACTTTTTGAGATATTTGTATCTAAAAAAGCTTTATCCATTACAGATGAAAAATGTTTTGCACTTGCAATATTTACACTTAACATTAATGCTATTAAAGTTATAATAAAATTTTTCATATTTGTTTTACCTCATACTTAGGAAGAATATCTTTCAATATTGTACATTTATTTCTAAAATCATACATATCATTATCAAATTTAATTGTCGCATAAAGATAATTTTTTGTTTCATCAATTTCACAGTTTAAAGTACCGTCATAATTAATAACTCTTGATAAACCTAAATTATAGCTATTATTCTTAATTAAACCTGTTTGATTTATGGCAATAAAATTACATTGATTTTCAATTGCTCTTGCAGAAGTCAAAGTTTGCCAAGGTATTTCTTTACCTTTACCCCATGCTGCAACATTAATAAGTAAATCAGCGCCTTTTAATCTATATGCTCTATAAATTTCAGGAAATCTTATATCATAGCAAATAGTTAAACCAGCCTTTATACCTTTTATATCAACTAAAATTAGTTCACGGCCTGCTTTTATATAACTACTTTCTTTACAACCATAGTATGAATACAGATGAGATTTATTGTAACAATCAACCAAAATTCCTTTATCATTAATAAACGGACACGTATTGTAATAAAAGTTACCAACTTTTGTAATAAAGCTGCCCCCAACAACAAAACAATTGTTTTCAATAGCAATATTCTTTAAAAAGTCAATAGTTTCACTACATTCTAAATCTTCTGCAACATTTTGAAAGATATCAGGACTCCATCCGCAATTCCAAACTTCGGGAAGAACTATTAAATCCGTATTTTCTCTTATCCCTTGGCTAATTGCATTTGCAACACGTTTATAATTCTCTTTTTTATCTCCAAGTACTGATTCTATCTGAACACCAAGTACATTTAAAATTTCTTTCTTTTCCATATTCCAAATCTAAATACCTCTTTAAATTTTTGAGGAGCCATTTCCTTTAAATTATCCATAGATTTTTGAACGTTCTGTCTATACATTTCAATTTCTTCATCAGTTGCATCTTCTTTTACATATATAGGATCTCCATGAAGAACAACTATTTTTGTAACGAAAAAAGGAACTCTTAAACCGTCCCATCCAGGAAGTTTTAATAAAGTTTTGTTGGTAGAATACATGTATGTAGGAACTATCGGCTTTTTAGACATTTTAGCAAGTTTAATAACTCCGTCTTTTACAACTTCTTTTGGTCCGCGAGGTCCGTCAACCATTATTGCGCCACATTCGCCATTTTGTAAATTGTCAACAAATTCTTTACTTCCACTTATACAACCTTTTCTGTGAAATGAGGCACGAATGACTTTTATTCCCCATTTTTTAGTAATCTTAGCAACAATTTTACCATCTCTTGAATGACTAATCATGACATTCAATAAACCATTTTTATAATCTTTCATTGAATGAACACTTAATTGATGTGCATGCCAGATAGCATAAATACAATTTTCTTTAGGCACATTAATAGGTACCATTTCTGTCATGTACGATTGAAGTTTAAATATCCCATATATTAAAGAACCTAAAAATTGTACAGTTCCTTCATTTGATAATCTCACCATAAATGTATTATACAACAAAGATTTTATTTCAAAAAAATTAGCTACTTGACCAATAGTTTTTTGCACAAAAAATAGGTTTAATATAATTAAATCTTTTTCATACTTCCAGCTATTCTTAATTCCGGAGAGGCAATCTTGCTTCTCCTTTTTTTTATAGTTTTATTTTTTATTATTTCTAAAAAACTCTGCTGCTATAACTTTAAAAGAAAAATATTTTCGTTTTAAAAATATCCAATTTTTTTGCCTAAATAAAGAAATTAATTCAGATGAATTTAAAAATTCTTTTTTTGATTCAATTAAATACGTATAATTTGTTTTTTTATTTGTAAAAGCAGTAAAAATTTGAGTTAACAAATCAAATACAGAGTTAAAAAAGCCATCATCACAGCTAAAATCAAGATTCAAAAATTGACCTCTAGGCTTTAAGACTCTCTGGATTTCATCTATAACCAATTCATAATTTTCAATATTTCTCAAACCAAAACCAACTGTAACTATGTCAAAAGAATTTTCCTCAAAAGGGAGAGCTCTCGCATCTGCTAAATAAAATTTTATATTTTTGTTGTTATTTTTCTTTTTGTTAGCAATTTCAAGCATTTTTTCGGAAAAATCTACACCTGTAATATTCGTATTTGGATTAAGCTTTTGCATATAAAAGGTTAAATCACCTGTTCCTGTACAGACATCCAGAATTTTTGCACCATTAGAAATAGATAAAAGCTTTAATGATTGCTTTTTTACAAAAGTTTGCGTTCCCAAAGATATAATTCTATTAAAAAAATCATAACTCTTTGCCAAATTATTAAACATTGATTTTATATAATCAGGATTTTTCATAAATTTTATAGTAACATGTTTTTTATGAATTCGCTATCGAAAAAATACTTATTTTTTATATTTATATTACTAATATTCACAAGCATATCTTTAAGACTTGTTTTTATAGATGCACCTTTATGGTACGATGAAGCTCATTCAGTTTTAATTGCTAAAATGGGTTTTCCGTTTGACATTAATAAATATTTAATGACTACTGATTTACAACATACACCTTTTTACTTTTATATTTTACATTTTTGGATAAATTTATTTGGAGAAAATGATATCACACTAAGATTCCTATCTTTAACATTTGCAATTTTATCTATTCCCGCAATATATTCATTTTCAAAAAATTTCATAGACTCAAAATATGCACTTATTGCACCTTTTCTTTTAACTTTTAATACATTTCACATAATTTACTCAACAGAAGTAAGAATGTATTCACTCATAATGTTACTTTCTATTTTGTCTTTAAATTTTCTCTACGAATATATAGAAACCCTTGATAATAAAGCTTTGATTAAGCTAACTGTCATAAATATAATAATGCCATACACTTTTACCGGAGCATTTTTATTCATATTTGCACAGATTATTTCACTCATTCTAATTTATGAAAAATGTAGAGATTTAAGAAAATATTTATTATCTAACTTAATTTTATTAATATGTTTAATACCTTATTTTATAATTGTCTTGGGTTATCATTTACAAAGAAATGAATTTTTGCTATCACATGTTACAGATTTTAGCCTTGCAAATGTTTTTGGAATTTTTCAAAATTTTCTTGCACCATTCTGCGGTTCAATTTTTTGGGCAACATTAAATCCTTTTTACTTAAACCTTCAAACTTTGCTTTTTGTATTTATTCCTGTATTTGTTTCGGTATACATAATATATATTGGTATAAAAAATTCAGATAAAAAGATTCTTTTATTATCATTTATAACTTTTATAACTTTTCTCATTTTTGTAATTTTTGCTATCAATAAAACAATTGTACTTGCTCCAAGATATTTAATATTTATACTTCCAATATTGATAGTGCTTCTTAATTTTGGAATTTCTAAATTAAATAAAATTTTTCTAATATTATTTTTAATTTATTACGGAATTACATCTATATATTTTGTTTATTCAGATAAAAGTATAAAGACGCTAAAGACTATATCCTTAATTAGTTCGATAAATTATATAAATGAACTGAATTTAAACAGCAAAGATATGGTTATAATGCCATTTGCATCATCTGTAATAAAACATTACACAACTGATAACTCTCCTCAAATACCAAGAATTGAAGCAATTCAAGAGCTTAGAATTTACAACAACAAAAATATATATTCAGAAGAAACCATTAAAAAATTTAAGAAAGAAAAAACTAATAATGTATTTAAAGAAATAATTTTATCAAAGAACTATATTTCAGAAAATTTTCATAAATACATTCTTAAAACATTTATCGATCCGGTAGAAAAAGGTCATTATATTTTATTTGCGATTTTCGCTTCAGATGCAGAAGCACTTATGAGTGAAGAAGAATTGTATAAACAATTTAGCAATAAGACTCAACCTGATGGAAACATTTTAAATGGAGTTTTAGCCAAGTATTTTCTAGATATACATAAAATTATTCAAGAAAAAGCTGAATTAAAAAATACGAAAATAATTGATAATAATGTTTATTTTCTATATCAAAAAAAATAATTAAACTAACAAAGATTTTTATAATAATCCAAAACTTCTATTTTTTGATTTATTGCTTGAATTCTTAATTCATCTTCTTTTGTGATATATTCCTTATTTTTAATCCATTCATACTCAAATTTAAATGCAAGAAGCAAATTTTCTTCAAAAGCAGTATTATCTTTTAACAAAGCAGCATCAAAAATAACCTTTTTAGTCTCAAAAGCAGATAAAAAAATCATTCTTTTAAAAAATGGTAACGACATCAAATCAACATTACCTCCAATAACAAGTTCTTTAGCATTAGTATGACAAAAACCTTGAAGCATAGAGGCATAATCTTCTATTTTTTGACAATTAACCGTAGATTTATTCATATTTAAAGATGCTGTTAAATCACTTCTTCCCAAAACAACGCCTTTTATGTCTTGAGCAACTTCAAAAATTTCATATAAATATGTAAACGCATTTTGAGTTTCTATATTTAAATATAAATTAGGAAACATATTACCATATATAGCTTTTATGGCATTTAAAAATTTTTTCACGGTATATGAAGATTCAACCATTGGAGCAACTATAGATTTTGCTTTTAAGTCTCTTGCTTTTTTAATATCAAGAATACTTGTAGCACCACCCAATTTAACAGTTAAATCAATATCTAAACCAATCAATAAATTTGAAAGATATGCCAACTCACAATCAGAAACAACTTCACTTTCAAATTCTATTTTTATACCTTTTAAATATTTTCTATTTTTTAAATCTTCTAAAATACGTTCCATAATAACAATATAACACAAAAACGGGGATATTAAAAAATCCCCGTCAGCACAACTAATGTTGTATAAAATCATTACCCAATTGAATAAAACAATCTTGAATAAATTGAGGTGTAACAGATTCAATATGCTGATAATTTTCAATTGGCAGTATCTCACCATCAAAATCCGGTTTTTCATATATAATAATTTCAACTTGTTGACCCACACTAACACCTAAAGCAATTGTAGGTAACAAATCACTTAAAAAATCTTTTTTATCACCATTAGACATAGTAACACTTCTTCTTACATAGCCTAAAGATGTATTAAAAAATTCTTTATTAAATTTATCTATTTTTTTTTGTTTTTCTTCTTCTTCATATAATGGATTGACAATAATGTCATCAATTTGATTATCGTAAATAAAATAATTATCTGGAGAATTAATAAATGTGTAATAGTTTAGATTAAATTCTTTATCACCTTCAAAATTACTTGGATTAACAATTTTATTATTTATTATTTTACAATACATATTAAACTCCTTTCATCGCATAAAATTTATAACCACTGGCATCAGGAATAAAAGTTTCACCAACAAATAAGGGTTTTTTAAGTCCTGAGCTATCACCAACCCATCCGTTAACACTTGCTGTGTACGCTATACCGCTTGTTAACGAAGTTACTTTATTAATATCAGGTAAAATTACAAATTCATCCCAACCGTTTCTATAAAAATTACCTGACTTATTTATAGAGGCAATTAAACCATTTCCGATAGTAACAGTTTGAGGAAGAGGCACATAGTTGTAATCTATCCAATCCGAACCATTATAAATTTTACTCACATAAGGTCTAACAGCAGTATTTAACCAAACATCATTTGTTTTTGCTCCGGAAATATATTCAGTTGCCGTAATAACAATATTACCAATTGAAACAGAATAACCGCTTTGCGTTGTTGCATTGGCAATTTTATGATACAAGTACGAGTTATCAGAATTTACAGATATTGAAATACCTTTATTAGAGACCGTTGTCGTATTATATTCAGCAATTAATTCCCAGTTTGTACAATCATTAGAACCATAAATACTACCAGACTTTATAACTTCATTATTATTAGCAGCATTACTTGTTACAATTGAAGAGACTTTTAATGGTACAGGATTATAAAAAATTATATCAACTACGGGATAAGTTCCTGTTCCTGAACTCCAATATTGAGAAGACACATCACTATCAAAAGCTTTCCAAATTGCATGTCCGCTATATTCTCTACTTGCACTAACAGCAAAACTATTCCCGCCAAGAGTACCATTTGCCGTTAATACCGGTTGTGTCCAAGAATTTTCAATGACGGTTTGAGGTTCATTTTTTTGAAAAAATATTTTATTTTTTAACGGTACACATTCTCCGGTATCAGACAGAAATAAATTATATATTCCATCTGCTAAAGCAGAAAAATTCAAATCAGAAATAGAATCTCTTTCAAATTCAACTCCATTTGCATAGACACCTTTTAATTTTGGAAATTGTTCCCCTAAATTAGCACCAACTTTAAAAGATAAATTACTTGTTGTATTATTAGCGGATATGTATAATAAATCAGGTTCTCCAGTCAAACTTACATTACCGTAACTAAAAGAAAAAGGAACTTGTTGTAATTTTTGAAGACCTTCTTCTGATAAATTTGAAAGATTACAGTTTACTTTTGAAGTTAAAGCGTTTGATATAATTGTTTCAGCTTGCGATTTATTTATTGCATGATTTGGCTCAGTAGCATCCGCAACTACAACAGTACCATCATCATTTTTTTCAGCTTTAATATTTAATTCATTTTTTACTGATACAAAGTTTGCATTTACCTCTTCTGCTCTGGCTTTTGTCCCTCCGACAAAAGTATAAGGTATAGTAAAATTAGACATTATTTTCCTTACTTTCCGAAGAAAGCAAACTCAAACAAATTTAATAAAAAAGGGAATATATATAATTGTAATAAAGCATTTTATATTTTTCAAATAAAACAACCCATCTTTACAAAAAAATTGTAAATATTTTTAATTTTTCATATAATTTACACGAAAGCAAAAATATATGTTAGAAAATCTATTAAAATCTAAAAAATGTTTTAAACTAGTACTAGGTGCAGGAAATGAAGATATTAATTCAATTGAAAAATTGATGAAGGTATATTATGAAGCCGGATGCCGTTTTTTTGATTTAAGTATGAATGAAAAGGTTGCACAAATTGCAAAAAAAACTTGTCCAGATGCGATATATTGCTTTTCATACGGAATAAAAGATGACCCACACTCATTAAAGGCGCAAATAAATCCAACAAAATGCACAGGTTGTTTATGTTGTGAAGATATTTGTATTCAAAATGCCATTAAAAACGGATACATCGATGATGCAAAATGTGTAGGCTGTTGTCAATGTCTTTCTGTTTGCCATAATAATGCTATTCAAACATATTCTAAAACAAAAGATTTAAAAGCTGTTTTACCAAAAATATTATCTTTTAATCCTCAATGTATAGAATTACATGCAACATCAAAAAATAATGAAGAAGTCGAAGATAATTGGAACTATATTTCTGAACAATACAAAGGAATTATGAGTCTTTGTATCGATCGTTCAATAATGGGTGATAAAGGCGTTATAGAGCGAATAAAAAATTTAATACAAAATAGAAAGCCTTATACAACAATAATACAAGCTGACGGAAACCCAATGAGCGGAGGAGTAGATAATTATAAAACCACGCTTCAGTCCGTAGCCATGGCAGAAGTCATTCAAAAAAATAATCTTCCTGTTTTTTTGCTTATATCAGGCGGAACAAATTCAAAAACAAAAGATTTAGCTAATCTTTGCGAAGTAGATATAAACGGAATTTCAATAGGTTCTTACGCAAGAAAAATAGTAAAACCTTATATAGAACAAAAAGATTTTCTTGAAAACAAAGAACTTTTCAACCAAGCTGTTGATATAGCAAGAAATTTAATAAATTCAACATACGTTTAATTATCTATTTTTTTCTTTTCTTTCACGCAAAGAAAGTCTAATTGGAGTTCCAAAGAAACCAAAAGCTTCACGAAGTTTATTTTCAATATATCTTTTATAATGATCTTTCATTAAGTCAGCATTATTTGCAAAAATAACAAACGTAGGTGGTTTTACATCAGCTTGAGTTGTATAAAGTATTTTAAGACGTTTATTTTTAACGCTTTGCGGAGGATTCATAACATATGCTTCATTAATAATTTTGTTTAATAATCCGGTTGAAATTCGCTTAGTGCATTGTTCGTAAACTTCTTGTGTTTTTGTATAAATACTTGTAAGTCTTTGTTTTGTTTTTGCACTTATAAAAATTTTAGGTGCATACTCCAAAAATGGTATATCATTTGAAATTTTTTTAGTAAATTCTCCAATAGTATTTGATTTTTTATCTTCAATTAAATCCCATTTATTAACAGCAATAATAATACCTTTTCCAGCTTCTGTAATAGTTGAAGCAATTTTCTTATCTTGATCAGAAATACCCAATGTTGCATCAATAACAAGAATGGCAACATCACAATCTCTTATAGAACGAATTGCTCTATCTACGGCAAATTTTTCAACACCCCAATCAACTTTAGATTTTTTTCTAATTCCTGCGGTATCAACAATAATAAATTCTTTGCCTTCATAGTGAACAAGGCTATCGATACTATCTCTTGTTGTACCAGAAACATCTGAAACAATAACTCTTTCTTTATTTAAAAGAGCATTGGTAATAGAAGATTTTCCAACATTAGGACGACCGACAATAGCAATTTTAATTCTTCCGTCATCTTCACTATTATCATCATTCACTTCAAAATCAGCAGTAATAAGTTCTAATATATCACCAACACCACCTGAACCGTGTAATGCAGATATAGCATGAGGTTCACCAATAGCAAGTGAATAAAAATCAGCACACATGTTATTTTCTAAACAAGAATCAATCTTATTTACAACAAGGTATACAGGTTTTTCGGTTTTTCTTAAAATATTGGCAATAGCCTCATCAACAGGATGAACACCATCTTTTCCGTCAACAATGAATAAAATTTTATCAGCTTCCTCACAAGCAATTTTTGCCTGATCAAAAATAGAATTCATAATTTCATCGTTATCATCAGGAATAATCCCGCCTGTGTCAATAACAGTAAACCATTTATTTTGCCACTCAACATCAGTATAAATTCTGTCACGAGTAACACCAGGTTGGTCATCAACAATAGAATGTCTTTTTCCGATAAGACGATTCACAAACGTAGATTTGCCTACGTTTGGTCTTCCAACTATTGCTACTACAGGTTTTCTTTTCATAGTTTTTATTGTAGCATGAAAAAAACAAAATAAAGGAATTGAAAAATGACACATAAAAACTTGGAAGAATTAATTGATGTAGTTAGAATATTACGTTCAGAAAACGGATGTCCATGGGATAGAGAACAAACACATACAACATTAAGACCAAATATGATAGAAGAAGCATATGAAGCCGTTGATGCAATAGATGAAAAAGATGCAATACACCTAAGAGAAGAACTTGGTGATGTTTTATTGCAAGTTCTTTTACATTCACAAATTGCATCAGAAAGAGGTGAATTTACACTTGAAGATGTTGCAAAAGAACTAAAAGACAAATTAATTCACAGACACCCACACGTTTTCGGAGATGCAAAAGTTAATTCTGCAGATGATGTTGTTGTAAATTGGGATAAACTTAAACAAGAAGAAAAAACTGAGAGAAAATCACAAATGGACGGAATTTCAAAATCTCAATCAGCATTAATGTCTGCACAAAAAATTTCAAAAAGAGCCGTAAAAGTAGGTTTTGAATGGGATAAAAGAGAAACCTTAAAAGAATGCATAATGTCAGAATTTAAAGAATTTGATGAAGCCTGCAACGAAAAAAACTTAGAACATATGGAAGAAGAAATGGGAGATATTTTCTTTGCTGTTGTAAATCTTGCTAGATGGCATAAACTAGATGCTGAACAATGCCTTTTAACAGCAAATCGAAAATTTATAAAACGTTTTAGAAAAATGGAAGAACTGGCAGAAAAACCTTTGTCTGAGTATTCTTTTGAAGAATTTGATAATTTATGGAAAAAAGCTAAACATCATTTAAAAAATAATTCTCAGGAATAATACAAATTTTTGAAAAATAATGTATATTAGAAAATGGAGTATATACTTCAACAACTATTACAAAACAAAATAGCTAATGACGGGATAACTATTCCGGACTTGAGGAATAAAGGCGAACTTATAAAAAGTTCGCCTTTATTAATTTTAAATAATTCATATGTAACAAAAGTTAACAAAACAAAGCTGAAAGTTAAAGTTTTCCATGGTTTCAGCCGATATAAAAACTGTTAGGGAAATAAAAAGGTATCGAAAATGG
>CACZSH010000114.1 GCA_902783785.1 uncultured bacterium
ACAATAACAATGTTAATGCCTAAAAAAACAAAACATCGTAAAATGATGAAAGGTAGAATGAAAGGTACCGAAACAAGAGGTACACAGTTTGAATTCGGCAGATACGGTTTAAGAGCATTAGAACCGGGCTGGATTACAAGCAGACAAATAGAAGCTGCAAGACGTGCGATGACTCGTGAAATCAAACGTGGCGGTAATGTTTGGATAAAAATTTTCCCTGATAAACCTATCACTGCAAAACCTGCAGAAACTCGTATGGGTTCAGGAAAAGGTAACTTAGAATACTGGGTTGCTGTTGTAAAACCAAACAGAATGTTATTTGAATTAGATTATTTTGATAGAGATACTGCAATTCACGCTCTTGAATTGGCAGCACAAAAATTACCTATTAAAGTAAAAGTAGTAGAAAAAGAAGAAAACGCACAATAATTGAAGGAAAGTAAAAATGAAATTACAAGAAATGCGCGAAAAAACCGTAGATGAACTAAAAAGTGCGATAGTTGATTTTAAAAAACAATTATTTGATTTGAGAATTCAATTAGCAACACATAAATTAGAAAATACGGCTTTAATTGAAAAAACAAAAAAATATATAGCACAAGCTAAGACAGTAATTAAGGAAAAAGAAAAAGAGGTAAATAATGCCTAAGAAAGAAAGACAAGGTGTTGTAGTAAGCACTAAAATGGATAAAACAGTTGTAGTAAAAGTTGCGACGTATGATCCGCATCCAAAATATAAAAAAATTATGGAAACTACAACAAACTACAAAGCTCATGATGAACAAAACCAATGTGAAGAAGGCGATGTAGTAAGAATTATAGAATCTAAACCATCATCAAGAGATAAACGTTGGACGGTTCTAAATATTGTAGAAAAGAAAAAATAGCTTGAAATTAAAGCTTTTTTGGATTTTAATAAAAGAAAGATTGTAAAAAAGGAAAAAACAATGATACAACAAGAAACAAGATTAACAGTTGCAGATAATACAGGTGCAAAAGAGTTGTTATGTATCCGTGTAATGGGCAGTTCAAACAAAAAATTTGCTCATGTAGGAGATGTAATCGTAGCAACAGTGAAAGATGCAACACCAAATATGGCTGTAAAAAAATCTGAAGTTGTAAAAGCTGTTGTTGTAAGAACAAAAGCAGATATTAAGCGTAATGACGGTTCAGTAATCAGATTTGGCGAAAATGCTGCAGTAATTATCAACAAAGATGGCAACCCAAGAGGAACTCGTGTATTTGGCCCTGTTGCAAGAGAATTAAGAGATAAAAACTTTATGAAGATTGTATCTCTAGCTCCTGAAGTTATTTAAGAAGGAAAAAGAAAATGGCAGATAAGAAAAAACAATTACAAGTAAAAACAGGCGATAGAGTAATGGTTATCGCAGGTAAAGACAAAGGTAAAACAGGTAACGTAACAAAAACAATTCCTGCTGAATCTAAAGTCGTAGTTGAAGGTGCAAATATGATAACAAAAGCACAACGTCCAAATCCAATGGCCGGTGTTCAAGGTGGTTTGATAAAAATGGAAGCTCCTGTGGATAGTTCTAATGTTATGATAGTTTGTCCTAGCTGCGAAAAAGTTACAAGAGTAAAAATAGAAGTAAGAGATGACAAAAAAGTTCGTGTTTGTAAAAAATGCGGCGAAAAATTAGATGTATAATGCAAGAATAATTTTTTCTTGGCATAGAACCATCTTAAATTAGAGGAAAGAAAAATGACAGTAACAAAAAGCTTAAAAGAAAAATATGAAAACGAAGTAAAAAAAGCCTTAAAAGAAAAATTTGGCTATACAAATGATATGGTAATTCCGAGACTTCACAAAATCGTTTTGAATATGGGTGTTGGTGAAGCATCACACAATTCAAAAATAGCAGAAGCTATTGAAGCTCAATTAACAAAAATTGCAGGTCAAAAATCAGTAGTAACAAAAGCAAAAAAATCAATCGCATCTTATAAATTAAGAGAAGGTATGCCGGTTGGTGCTATGGTTACTTTACGTGGTGAAAGAATGTATGACTTCTTGCAAAAACTAATTTGTGTTGTTTTACCAAGAATTCGTGACTTTCGTGGTATAAGTGCTAAGAGTTTTGATGGCAGAGGCAATTATACATTAGGTTTGAAAGAACAAACATTATTCCCTGAAATTTCATATGATGAAGTTGATTTGGTAAAAGGTATGAATATTTCTGTTATTACAACAGCTAATACTGATGAAGAAGCAAGAGAATTATTGAAATTATTGGGTATGCCTTTTAAAGGTTTAAAATAAGAAGTATAAATAATAAGTAAATAAAAAGGAGAAAATCGTGGCTAAAAAAGCGATGATAAACAAAGAAAATACAAGAAGAGAATTAGCAGCAAAGGGCAAATATCCGACTGTAAGATTGCATAACAGATGCAGTATTTGTGGTCGTCCTCACGGATATCACAGAGATTTCGGTATTTGCAGAATTTGTTTAAGAAAAATGGCTCACCAAGGTTTATTACCTGGTGTTACAAAAGCAAGCTGGTAATATCTTATTTTATTTTCTAAAAATGTAGAACTATACTGCCTGAATAGTTTAGGTAAGTAGCAATCAGAAGGAAGAAAAAATGAACACAGATCCAATAGCAGATATGCTTACAAGAATCAGAAACGCTAATACTGTTTCTCATGATTCAGTTGAAGTTCCTGCTTCTAAATTAAAAATTGAATTAGCTAAATTATTAAAAGAAGAAGGTTTTATCGAAGATTATAAAGTAGTTGAAAATGGTAAATTTAAAGCGATAAATATTACTTTAAAATATACTGATAAGAAAAAACCTGTTATTACAAATTTACAAAGAATTTCAACACCTGGTTTGAGAACTTATTGCAAATCTAAAAAATTACCTCAAGTTTTAGGTGGTTTGGGTATTGCAATCATTTCTACAAGCAAAGGTCTTTTAACAGACAGAAAAGCTCGTAAAGAAAATATTGGTGGCGAAATTATTTGCTACGTTTGGTAATTATTTTAAGCTAAAAGGCTTATCGTTTGGTAAGTCTTTTGTTTTAAATTTAGGCGTAATTGGTAGAAAGGCTTAAATTAGTATTATATACCTATAAGGAGAAATGAAAAATGTCACGTATTGGTAAATTACCGATAGAAATTCCATCTGGAGTTGAAGTAAAGATTGATGGTCAAGTTGTTACAGCTAAAGGTCCTAACGGAACTGAAGTTGTTGAAGTAAGACCTGAAATTTCTGTTAAAATTGAAGATAATCACGTTATTTTAACACCTGTCAATGACGAAAGAAAAACAAATGCATTGCATGGTTTGTCAAGAACTTTAGTTGCTAATGCAGTTACAGGTGTTAAAACAGGTTTTGAAAAGAAATTAGAAATCGTTGGTGTTGGTTATCGTGCTAATATGGAAGGAAAAAATCTAAATCTTGTATTAGGTTATTCACATCCTGTATTGGTTGAACCGCCTGAAGGAATTACAATTTCTGTTGAAGCTAACACAAAAATTTCTGTAAAAGGTTCTAACAAACAAACTGTTGGTGATGTTGCAGCCTTAATCAGAAGTAAACGTCCACCTGAAGTTTACAAAGGAAAAGGTGTTAAATACGAAGGTGAATACATTAGACGTAAAGCAGGTAAAGCTGGTAAGAAATAGAGTTTAGCCTGATATAGCCCATAAAAAACCCTTGAAAATTCTTATTCAAGAAGGTTTAGGTAAAAGGAGAAAGAAAATGATTAAACAAGAAGAAAGAAAAACAAAAGTTAGAAAAAGACATCAAACTATTCGTGTAAAAATTCAAGGAACTTCTGAAGCTCCAAGATTAGCTGTATATAGAAGTACTAAACATATATATGCTCAAGTTATTGATGATACTAAACATGTAACTTTGGCATCAGCTTCATCTTTGGATAAAGATTTAAAAGAAACCTTGAAGCACGGTGGTAATATAGAAGCTGCTCAAATTGTTGGTAAAACTGTTGCAGAAAGAGCTTTAAAAGCTGGTATCAATGATGTTGTATTTGATAGAGGCGGATTCTTGTATCATGGAAGAATTCAAGCTTTGGCAGATGCTGCAAGAGAAGCTGGTCTTAATTTCTAAAAATAATTTATGTTCTAATTTTAAAAGGCAGTTAATACGACTGCCTTTTTTTGTTGAAAATTTGAATATCCTTTAAACAGATGATACCTTTTTTATTAAAACATGTGATTATAGAATTATATAAGGGGTTTTTAAGGAGGATATTGTGAATTTCACCGCAGTATTTGCATTAATTTTCGGAATTGTGCTTGTGTTTGCTACTCAAAAATTTGAAGGTGCATCTTTAGATATGTTTATTCAGCCAACGGCATTTTTTATTGTTGTTGGAGGAAGTTTATGTGCTATTTTGTTAAATTTTAATTGGAATATAGTTTTAGGCGCATTGAAATCTTTAAAAGATGTTTTTATTTTATCTGAAAACAAAAGTGAGAGAATAATATCAGAAATTGTCGAAATATCATACTTCGCAAGAAAAAATGGTTTATTTGCATTACAAGGTTTGATTGATAAAGTTTCTGATTCTTTTTTGGCTAGGGCTTTACAATTGGCTTTGGATATAAATAATCCTCAATTATTATATGATATTTTATCTTCTGAAATATCTTATGAAGAAGAAGAAGAATTAATAAATTCAAGAGTCTATGAGGCTTTAGGCGGGTATGCACCTACTTTTGGTATTGTTGGTGCAGTTATGGGTTTAATTCAAGTTATGAAAGATATAAATAATTTTGAATTATTAGGTATTGGAATTGCAACTGCTTTTGTATCTACTCTATATGGTGTCGGCTTTGCTAATTTAATTTTTTTACCAATTGCCGGAAACTTAAAACATAAGACTAGAGAAAATATTTTGTTAAAAGAAGTTGTATTACAAGGTGTAATATCGATTATGATGCAAGAAAATCCTGCAATTGTAGAAGAAAAGCTTATAGCTTATTTAAAATACCACAATAAAAGAACTATGGAGGTTCATGCATAATCAATGAAAAATGATTATTATTCAAATTCTAAAGATTATATAAACAGATGGGTTGTTTCTTATTCTGATTTTGTAACCATGCTTTTAGCATTGTTTATGGTTATGTTTGCTGTATCTCAAAATGTTACGAAATATCAAGCGAAAATAATTGAAGAAAATAATCTTCAGGTTATAGAAAATGTTGCAGAATCTCCAACAAAAAGTGTTGATGAGTTAATGAAGGAATTAGAAGAAAAAATAGGAGAAAATTCGTCTGTTAAATTAGTAAAAGATAATCGTGGCTTGATTGTCAGAATGAATGATAGTATACTATTTGATGAAGGCTCTGCTATAATAAAGAAAAATGCCACAAAAACTTTGAGCGAAGTGGTGGATGTATTATCGCAAGTAGATAATAAAGTTTTAATAGAAGGTCATACTGATTCAACACCAATAAATACAAAAGAATATCCTTCAAATTGGGAGTTATCTACAGCACGTGCAACAAATATTATAGGCTATATTCTTAGAACTGGAAAAATTTCGCCAAAAAGACTATCAGCTGCGGGCTATGGTGAATATATGCCAATAGCAGATAATACATCAAGTGGTGGACGACTTTTGAACAGAAGAGTTGATATAATTATTTTGAAATAATTAAAATAGAATGGAGAAGATTTATGGCAAAACCTACTACACCAAAAGAAACAAAACCTCAGGGTGGTGAAGGAGAAGATAAAGAAAAAAAATCAATGCCGATGGATGCAAATATAAAAATGGTATTAATAGTTATAGTATCTATGATATTTGGCGGAATTGTATTTTTAGGTATAAATTATATATTAATAGATAATTTGTTAGGTTCAAAGTTACAACAAAATGCTCCTGCTGAAGAAACTGAAGAAGCTTCTGATGAGGAAGAAGAACAAGTTGAAAAAGGTATAATTGTTGATTTAGGCGATTTTGTTCTCAATTTGGCAGATGCTGATCAAAAAAGATATTTAAAAGCTAATGTTGCTTTGGAATTATCAAAAATTCCTACTGATCCGGATTTATCTGCGCCTCCTGCAGCAGAAGGTGGTGGACATGGTCATGGTGAAGCTGCGCCGGTTGACCCTATGAAACAAATTGAACTTGAAATGGCACAATATAAACCTGCAATTAGAGATGCTATATTAACAAATTTATCAAGTAAAACTTCTTCTGAAGTTGCAACTACTGCCGGTAAAGAATTAGTTAAAGAACAAATAGCTCAAGATGTAAATGCTATATTTGCCGGAACAAGAGAAGTTATTCGTGTAAGTTTTGGACAATTTATTATTCAATAGAAAGGTTGTAGTACAAATTGAGTTCATCATATGAATTTGATAACAATGGAATAGTAAATGATTTAGAAGATTCTTTTACCGGTTTGAGTGATGAATCTGATTTAAAAAAGTCTTATAAATTATATAATTTTAAAAGACCTGATAAATTTTCAAAAGATCATTTAAGAGCATTACAAGATTTGCATAGAGAATTTTCCAGACAAATTTCTCTAGTATTGACTGCTTATTTACGTATGCGAGTTGAAATTGATGTTGTTTCAACTGACCAATTGACATATGACGAATTTATTCGTTCTATGCCTTCACCATTTACTATTGGTATTTTCGAATTAAAACCTTTACCAGGTCAAATACTTTTAGGTACTAGTTTTGAAGTTTTATCTTGTATTGTTGACCGTATGTTGGGTGGTTCCGGTTTAAGTGAAAAGAAGCAACGTGAGTTGACAGTAGTAGAAGATGCTTTAGCAAAAAAAGTTTTAGAAAAAATTATAAAAACAGTTGAAAATACTTGGAGTAATATTTTACCAGTTCAAGGTGAACTTATTGGGTTGGATAGTAGTTATCAAATGGTTCAGGTTGCAGGTGCCGGCGAAATTGTTGCATTAATTACATTTGAAGTTCAAATTGCCGGTAAGTATTTTGGTCTGTTGAGCCTTTGTTTCCCATATCCTGTTTTAGAAAATGTTATTGGTAGTTTATCTGCTCAACATATTTTTCAAACAAAAGGTATTGTTGCAACAACAGAAGAACGTCAAAAGATGATTCAAAAATTAAATACATCAACTGTTGATGTAAATGTATTATTTGGTTCAACAGATATAACTTTAGAAGAACTTCTAGATTTAAAAGAAGGAGATATTATTAAGTTAGACAATAAAACGTCGGATGATTTGGTGGTAAAAATTAATGGCGAAAAGAAATTTTTTGCACGCCCGGGAACTAGAAAAAATAAAATGTGTGTAAAAATTTCTGATATATATGATGCGCAAGTTGAATTTTTAAAAGATTTTATATAAGAAAGAGGAAAACATATGCCTGATGATAATAACGAAAAGAATATGCTTGATGAATTAAATTTAAATGATGGTGATGATAAAGATTTAATTCAAGAAGAAATAGATGAAATGGAAGCAAAAGCATTTGATGACGATTTGACTAATCAAAATGTCGAAGATGCTACGTCTTCTGTAACTGTTCAACCTGTGAAATTTGCTTCGTTTGATGACTCTGCTCCTGCTGTAGGTGAAGCAAACAAAAACTTAGATATTTTAATGGATGTAAAACTTCAATTAACAGTTGAACTGGGTAGAGCGGTATTGCCTATTAAAAAAGTTTTAGAATTGACGAAAGGTTCTATTATTGAATTGGAAAAAGTTGCAGGTGAACCTGTTGAATTGTATGCAAATGGTAAACTTATAGCTAATGGTGAAGTTGTAGTTATAGAAGATAATTTTGGTTTGAGAATAACAAGTATAACAAATCCTGATGAAAGATTGAAAGGTTTGTAAAGAAAGAAATAAAAAGTTCTTGAAAAAATAAAATATTTATGTAAAAATAAACGTATTAGCAAATGGCTGAGTAGCTCAGTTGGTGAGAGCGTGCGGCTCATACCCGCAAGGTCGGCGGTTCGAATCCACCCTCAGCTATTTTTTTATGGCTTCTTGCGGGTTGTTTTTACAAAGTTCAAACCCTCTCACA
>CACZSH010000115.1 GCA_902783785.1 uncultured bacterium
GGTCAATTAAAAACTCCTGTAATGTTACACAGAGTAATTTTTGGTTCAATGGAAAGATTCCATGGTATTTTAATAGAACACTATGCAGGTGCATTCCCAACATGGTTGGCACCAACTCAAGTTGCAGTTGTGCCTATTTCAAACGAAAAGCATATTGATTTTGCTGAAAAAGTTTATAAGAAATTAAGAGATAATAACATAAGAACATATCTTGATGATCGTTCAGAAAGTATGAATTACCGAATAAGAGAAAATTTACAAGATAAAAAAGTTCCTTATGTTGCCATTGTAGGTGATAAAGAATCTGAAGCAAATTCTGTAGCAGTAAGACAAAGAGGTGTTGGACAAATCGGTACAATGTCTATTGATGAATTTGTTGAAAAAATATTGGAAGAAATTAAAACAAGAAGTTAGAAAGAAGGAAAAATGGAAGATATAAGAGTTCGTATAGCACCGTCACCAAGCGGAAATTTACATGTAGGTACTGCAAGAACAGCTTTGTTTAATTATTTATTTGCAAAAAAACATGGCGGTAAATTTGTACTAAGAATAGAAGATACTGACGCAGAACGTACAAGTCAAGAATATATTGATAACATTTTCGACAGTTTAAAAGCTTTGGGTTTAAATTGGGATGAAGGTCCTGATGTTGGCGGAGAATATGGTCCATATACTCAATCAGAAAGATTTGATATATATCCTAAATATGTTCAAGAACTTTTAGATAAAGGTTTTGCATATGAATGCTACTGCACACCTGAAGAATTAGAAGCAGAAAAAGAAGAAGCAGCAAAAAATAAAAAAGCGTATGTTTATTCTAAAAAATGTGAAAATTTAACAGAAGAAGAAAAAGCAAAATTGAGAGCAGAAGGAAGAAAACCAGCAATAAGATTTTCTGTGGAAAAAGCACAAAAAGCATTTCACGAATCACCGATAGTTCACTTTGATGACCTTGTAAAAGGGAATTTACACCAAGATACAAGTCTTATAGGCGACTTTGTAATAATGAAATCAAACGGCTCACCAACTTATAATTTTGCAGTTGTAATTGACGATATGTTGATGAAAATTTCTCACATCATAAGAGGAGAAGACCATATTTCAAATACATTTAAACAAATTTTAATTTATGAAGCATTAGGTGCAGAAGTTCCAAAATTCGGACACTTAGGTATGATTTTAGCACCTGACAGAAGTAAATTATCAAAAAGACATGGTGCGACTGCGGTTTCAGAATTTGTTGAAAAAGGTTATTTAACAGATGCTTTGATTAACTTTGTAGCTTTGTTAGGTTGGGCACCTTCTGACGGTGTTGAAATAAAACCTGTTGATGAAATTGCAGCAGATTTTAGAATTGGTGAAGTTTCTTCTTCAAATTCAATTTTCGAATATGATAAATTAAATTGGATGAACAGTCAATATATCAAAATGCTTGATATAGAAGATTTAAAAGAAAAATTAAAACCATTCCTAAAAGATTACGACTTGTCATCATTAACGGATGAACAATATACAAAGATGGTTGAAATAACACGTGAACCATTGACATTGTTATCAGATATAACAAATGATGCTAAATATTTCTTTGGAAAAGATGTTGAAATTGATCCTCAAGTGCAAGCAGATGTATTAGATACTGAAGTTTCTCAAGATGTATTAAAAACATTCCTTGAACAAGCAAAAGATTGGGAATGGACAGAAGAAAACTTACATGAAAAATTAGAAGCTTTTAGAGGATTCTATAAAGAAAAAGGTATTAAACCAAAAGTAACAATGTGGGCAATAAGAGCAGCAGTAACAGGTAGAACAAGAGGTGCTGATATGGTTGGTTCTCTTGAAGTTATTGGTAAAGATACAACTCTTTACAGAGTTCAAAAAGCTATAAAATAAACTTTATAAATTAAACAACAAAGCTAGTATTGATAATTTATAATCAATACTAGCTTATTATATATTAAACTCAAAATTAAAGTTTTTCATTCACAATATATCCGGAAGTTAAATCAACTTTGATATCTTTTAATAATCTTACATTAGAGGTTTCTTTTTTTGTTGTTCTTATTCTTTTAAATTTAAAAATTCTATTTCCCAAACCTATTTTATCATTAACAATAAGTACGGCAGGAAAATCAATAGTTTGTCTGTATGGTGTTGTTATTTTAGTAGACTCTACTTTTAATTTTCCGTTTCTAAATAAAAATTTTCTCTTTTGAACATCTGTAACTCTAAGTTCTAATTCAGAACCTGCTTTTATAAGTAAATATTTATCTTTTGTAATTAAATTCCAAGGTATAACTGCACTTTGAACATCATTTATTTGAGATTTTTGAGAATCAGCTTTTGTTGTCATTTGAATAGGTAATTCTGTTTTAACAGGTATTATTGCATAATTTCCATCAACATATGCTGATTTGATTCTTGAACCTATTCCCTTTTTTCTAAGACTAACATTTTCAACTCGTTGAGTATACATATCATAATCATTATTTGAAAGATTGTATACAAGCACAGCTAAGTCAGCTCTTGTAAGAGGAGTTGCGGCATTTATTTTAACATCTTTACCGGTTATCGGAATAAGCCCTAATAAATCAGCTTTGGCAAAAGATATTAAATCAAATGGTTTTAATGTTCCTCTGTCTTTGTATTTACCTAAAATATTTTTAGCTTGTTCAAGAGAAATATTATCATCTTTTTTCAAATAATTAACAATCGGTAAAATAGCATATTTTCTTATTATTGAACCATTTGGATAGATATTTTTTGAACCTTCAGATATTGGCAAAAAATCATAATATAACGCTATTTGCATGTAATCATAATTAGGATTATCAGGTATCAAATCATAAAAATCAACACCTGAAACAACATATTTGCCATCAAGCTTTAATACTTTTGTAATAACTCTTGCATAATCACTTCTTTTAACAGGCATATTCGGATAAAATTTTCCATCTGAACAACCAATCATTATACCTTCTTTATTTAGTTTAAATAAAACAGGATAATAAGATTCCTTTTCATTAACATCTTTATATATGCTATATGCGAAAGCTGAATTTGAAATAAGTATTAAACAAAATATCAACAAAAATTTTTTAATCATTTGAAATTCCCTTTTTTTAAATAATCTTTAAAGTTTTTTTCTTCAACTTTATAACCACATCCCTCATGAAGTTTCATAGGTTTATAAATTCTTTTAACCGGATATTTTTTGCACATAGCAAGCCTTTTATCATAAACAGAACATAATCCTTCTTTCGTTACATATTTACAGGCAAAAATAAAATTACCATCTTCATCTTTACCTTTTATATAAAATCTTCTATAAGCTGGAAATAAAAATTGCATAATTTTGAATTCTTTTTCTGTATATGTATCAAAACTATACATATAATTACAACATTTACCACATTTTTTACACTCACCTGTAATTTCATAACTGATATTTTCAGTTACGAAATAAGATTTTAATTCATTTATAATAGTTTCTATAAAATCAAACATGGTTTTTTTTATATTTGTGCTTTAATAATATTATAATGATATATTATATTTTATAATGGAGCAAATTATAAAGAAATATGAGCGATAGATATCAATTTGAAGTTCCTGAAAAAATAAGAAAAGTTAAACCAAAACGTAACTATACGGCTTTAGGATATTTAACAGTGTTTGTTATTGCTGTAATTTTAGCGGCTTTTTCCGCATTTAAGTTATATTTATTATCTCTACCCCCAATTCATAACTTAGAAGATTTTAAACCTAATATAATAACAAAAATTTACTCTTCTGACGGAGAAATTATTAAGACGTTTACAGCTTATACATTTAAAAAAGTAGAATTAGAAGAAATACCTGATACACTAATTCAAGCAATAATTGCAACAGAAGATAAAAATTTTTATCACCACGCAGGATATGATTTATTTGGACTTGCTCGTTCAATAATTGCAAATGTTATGGCAGGTAGAGTTGTTCAGGGTGCAAGTACTATAACACAACAATTATCTCGTATTTTATTCTTAAATAATGAAAAAACATTTAACAGAAAAATAAAAGAATTTGTAATTGCTGCCCGTATCGAAAAATCAATATCCAAAGATCAAATTTTGGAAATGTATTTAAATAACGTTTATTTAGGTTCCGGAGCATACGGTGTTGAAGGTGCAGCACAAATTTATTTTAATAAATCCGTAAAACAACTTTCACTACCCGAAATAGCACTTATTGCTGGTTTACCTCAAGCACCAAGTGTTTATTCACCATTTAATAATCCTAAAAAAGCAGAAAAGAGAAGAAATCAAGTTCTTAGAAGAATGTATAAAATGCGTTTTATAACAAAAGATGAATACTTAGCATCAAAAAAAGAACCAATAAAACTAAATCATAAACCAAATGTTTATACATATAACAAAGCGCCTTATTTCTGTGATTATGTAATGAGAGAACTTGATAAATTAGGTTTTGATGAAGAAGACATATCACAAGGCGGCTATAAAATAACAACAACACTTGATTATAATACTCAATTAGCAACAAATGATGCAATTGTAAACGATATGAATTCGTACGGTTTAAAAAGTGATAATAATCAAGCTGCAGTCTTTGCATACAACCATGTAACAGGAAAAATTATAGCTTATGCAGGTGGTCGTGATTACGGAAAATCTCAATATGACAGAATAACCCAAGCAATAAGACCTCCGGGTTCGGCATTTAAACCGTTTGTATACGCAGCAGCACTTGAAAAGGGTATAACACCAAATGATATGGTAGAAGATATGCCTGTAAAAATTGGTAATTGGGCACCAAGAAATTACGGTAACAAATATCGCGGAAACATTCCGGTATATACAGCATTAATGGTATCTTCAAACGTTTGTGCCGCAAGAATGATAGAATATACAGGAATAAGACCGGTTATTCAAATGGCCAGAATGTTAGGTGTAACTACTCCTATCGAATATGACTATACAATTGCATTAGGTTCAAATGGTGTAAAATTATTTGAATTTACAAGAGCTTATGGTGCATTTGCAAACGGTGGATTTAAAGTAGAACCTTATGCAGTTGAAAAAATAGAAGATTCAAAAGGTAAAGTTGTATATGAAGCTCCAAACGTAAAACCTGTAAAAGTAATGAATTTAAGTACAGCAAGCGAAATGACTGCAATTCTTAAAACAGTTATAACAAACGGTACAGGTATGGCAGCAAATATAGGCAAACCTGCTGCCGGCAAAACCGGTACAACAGATGATTCAAAAGACGCTTACTTTATGGGTTACACACCAAATATAGTAGCAGGTGTTTGGGTAGGAAATGACGATAATACAAAATTGGGAAACCTTACAGGCGGTACTGTTCCTGCAATTATATGGAGAGATGTAATGAAAGTCGCAACTCAACCATATGGCAACGTTGATTTTCAATATGCGTCTTATGATTTAACACCATTTAAAGCCGGTAAATCTGTTAAAATCATTTCACCGGATGCAGTTCAAAAAGCTTTTGATAAAAAAGAAAAAGAGTTAAAAGAAAAAGCTGAAAATTCAAAAAACACAACAAGTGATTATGTTGATGAAACACCTGTTGAAACATCAATTCCTAAATTATCACCAATCAAGAAAAAAGAAATTAAAAAACCTGAAACAGCACCTACTCCTCAACCGGTAAGTTCAAATAATTCAACACAGGTAATAGAAGATGCCGCTAACAAATTGGCACCAATACCAATGGCTTCACCGTTTTAAAACTAAAAAATAAATAAAATATATAATAGAAACATAAGGAAATAAAAATGACAGAAACACAAGAAAAACAAAAACATGAACCAATTTCAGCAAAAGATACAATAAGACAATTAAGATTACAAAAATTGGCAGAACTTGCAGAAAGAGGAATCAATCCATATCCGTATACTTTCGCAAAAGATGCAAAAGCTGCAGATTTACAAGAAAAATATAAAGATCTTCCTGCTGATACAGAAACAGAAGATACTTATTCTGTTGCAGGTCGTGTTATGGCAATTAGAAATACAGGTATGTTCATTGATTTGATGGACGATTCAGGAAAAATTCAAATTTTTTCACATAAACAAAACTTGCCAGAAGATCAAATGAAATTATTAAAAATGTTAGATATTGGAGATATGGTTGGTTTTACCGGAAAAATAAGAAGAACTCCAAGAGGAGAACTTTCAATAAAATCTTTTAACATAAAACTTTTAGCCAAAGCATTGTTACCATTACCTGAAAAATTCCATGGTTTAACAGATGTTGAAACTCGTTACCGTCAAAGATATGTTGATATGATTGTTAATGACGAAGTTAGAGATACTTTTAGAAAAAGAAGTTTGATTATTCAAAAAATAAGACAATTTTTAAATGAACAAGATTTCTTAGAAGTAGAAACTCCAATGCTTCATCCACAAGCATCAGGTGCAAATGCAAGACCATTTTTAACTCATCACAATACGCTTGATATGGATATGACATTGAGAATAGCACCTGAATTATATTTAAAACGTCTTATGGTAGGCGGTTTAAGCGAAAAGATTTTTGAAATAAACAGAAGTTTCAGAAATGAAGGTATTGATATTCGTCATAATCCTGAATTTACAATGATTGAATTATATCAAGCATATGTAGACTATAATGAAATGATGGTACTTTTAGAAAATATGGTAAGCTATGTTGCAAAAGAAGTACTTGGAACAACTAAAATTAAATACGGAGAACACGAAATTGATTTGACTCCACCATGGGATAGAAAGACCATGTTAGGTGCAATAAAAGAATATACAGGTGTTGACTTTAGTGACTGTTTTACCGTTGAAGATGCTAGAGAAAGAGCAAAAACAATAGGTATTCATGCAGAAGAAGCTGATAACTGGGGAAAAGTTATTGATGCGGTATTTGAAGAGAAAGTTGAACCAAACTTAATTCAACCTATTCATATAATTGATTATCCAAGAGATATATCACCGTTAGCAAAAGTTCATAGAGATAACGATAGATTAACAGAACGTTTTGAAACACGTATTAACGGTTGGGAAATTGCAAATGCATTTTCGGAATTGACAGATCCGATAGATCAAAGATATAGATTCGAAGCTCAGGCTTTAGCAAAAGCAAACGGTGATGAAGAGGCATGTGATATAGATGAAGATTATATTACTGCTTTAGAGTACGGTTTACCACCATGCGGAGGCTTAGGAATGGGTATTGACAGATTAGTTATGTTATTGACTGACTCTCCTTCAATACGTGATGTTATTGCATTTCCGACAATGAGAAAAAATTAATATAAAAAATCCTCTTTTTTTAAAGAGGATTTTTTTTGAAAAGTTAAAATAAATTACTTCGTAAAGTCATTTTTATTTATTTTTTAAAGTTTTTCAACTTAACTATGCCTGACACCTGTAAAAACAAATCTGACCGTTCATATTAACAATTATATAAAATAGGTAATAAAAAAGGTGTGAACTATTTGCTTACATCTTTTTATTTAAATTGTATGCTTATTCACCGTAAACAGTAACAGTTAATCCTCTCCAGAATATAAATACTGATTTTTCATTAACATCAACATGGGTAATTCTTTTAATACCTGCTTTTCTTGCAATTTCGTCAATACCTGCATCGCCTATTTCCACGCACCATAATACATTTGTTGTGCTACCTGTACCTTTTTTCAACATTGTAGGGTCTTGAACTTTTGCACCTGTTACAGCAATAGGATATGTTGCATTTGTATAAAACAATCCTGTTGCTTTTGATTGTGATTGTGTAATAAATACTAAACTTAATGCCAATAAGCCTCCAGCTAAAAATTTTTTCATATTATTCTCCTTATTCTCCATATACTATTGTTTTTGTTTCTTTTACATAAATTGGTATGAATCCGAGCGGTATAAACAACTTATGTATTTCTGTATCAATGTACAGTGGTTTTGTAATTCCGCCATTTTTCATCGCTGCGTCAATACCGGAGTCGCCAACATCAACTAATAATAGTATATTTGTTGATTTTGCTTCTCCTTTGCGTAGTTTCGTTAAATTAACATCTTTTCCATTTCCTTCATTTGTCTGCACTAGTGATGTATCCACAGGAAAAGTCGTATTAGTATAAATACCACCTAAATCGTTATATATATAATGACCTGTACCAAGACTACTTCCTGCATATGCAGTAGGACACATAAAAAAAGTTAATAGAAATACGCTACTTATCAGTAACAATTTTTTCATGCAATAACTCCTTTCAATACTTCTTTTATCTTTATTTAAAATGTATCTTAATAGAAACATGTTGCATGTTAAAAATAGTTTGTCAAGCAATTATTTTTGAAAAATAGCACTGTTACTAATTGCATATAGTATAAAAATAGTAAACACATAATAATAGAATTATGAAAAAAAATAAAATAAAAAATAAAAAAATACTAAAAAATTTAGGTTTAAATATAAAATTTTTCAGAAATAAGTTAAATATTACACAGGAACAATTGGCAGATATACTTGAAGCCGAGCGTTCATATATTACTGCAATTGAGTGTGGTTATAAAAGTCCGTCCATATATTTTTTATATGAGTTGGCAAAAGTTCTAAACACACCATTAAAAGAACTTGTTGACATAAATATTGATTAAATTTTAGACAGATAAAATATTATAAATTGAAAATTTGATACAAAATTACATTATCTATATCATTAAAATAAAAATATAATTCATATAATGTTAATATGAGTATTCAAGATTTAGCCGAATATTTAGATTATTTAGATATTGAAAGAGGTCTTTCGCAAAACACAATAGATGCTTACAGACGTGATTTGGAAGCATTTATAGAGTTTTGTGAGGATAATTTTAAAACAGATATAAAAAATATTTCTAGATTAATAGTAAATACGTATTTAAGAGATTTACACGAAAAACACTATAATCCTACAAGTATTTCACGAAAAATCGCTTCTTTAAGAGGTTTTTACAAATGGTTAAGCGCAAATGAACTAATAACTTCAAACCCGATAGATACAATAGAGATGCCAAAGCTACCTCAAAGACTCCCTAAAATTTTAACAATAAATGACGTAAAACAAATGCTTGCAGAGAACTTAAACCCATTAGAAAGAGTCGAATTAGAACTTTTATATGGTTCAGGCTTGCGTGTAAGCGAACTCGTTGATTTAAAAACAAATAGTTTTGATTTATCACAAAAATATCTTATAGCACGAGGTAAAGGCTCTAAAGAAAGAATAGTTCCATTCAATAAAATTTCAGCAAAAGCCATTGAAGATTATTTAAAAATTCGTGATTTTGTTATGAAAAAATTTCATATTGATACAAAAAAATTTTTAATTAACAATGAAGGCCGATTTGTTACACGTCAGGATATTTATAAGTTTATTCACAAACTTGGAGAAAAATTTCATAAAAATATATCTCCACACACTATGCGTCATAGCTTTGCAACGCATTTACTTGAAAACGGAGCCGATTTAAGAGTTGTACAAGAGCTTTTAGGACACAGTGATGTATCTACGACTCAGTTATATACTCACATTAGTAAAAAACGTTTAAAGGAAGTTTATTTCGCAATAAATGGAACAGGTTTAGAAGCATGAATATAACTGCAGGAATTTTAAAAGGCAGAAAAATAATATCACCAAATACAGAATTAGTCAGACCAACACTTTCAAAAGTTAGAATGGCCGTTTTTAATGTATTACAATCTTATATAGATTTTAAAAATGCAGCATTTCTTGATTTGTTCGGAGGTTCAGGAATTATGGGACTGGAAGCGCTATCAAGAGGATTTAAAGAGGTTACTGTAATTGAAAAAGATAGAAAAATTTTTCAAATAATAAAAAATAATTATGAATTACTTAAACAAAAAGCTGAATTATTAAATATTGATTCCCTAAATTTTAAAACAGATAAAAAGTTTGATGTTATATATATTGATCCGCCTTATTATGCAGGAATATATAATAATGTATTAAAAACCATGCCCGATTTTAAAATATGCGTAATTGAACATCCGGAAGATGTTGAAATAAATGGATATAATATTTTAAAACAAAAGAAATATGGAGATAAAATTCTTACATTTTTAACAAAATAAAAAGGCTTTTGAATATCAAAAGCCTAAAGACTATTTATAAAAACTCGATGATGAAACAAAATGCATAAGGCATCAAGTTTTTATATTAAATTTTTATAGTTATCAATAATTATTTTACTAATTCTTTGAATTTTTTACCTGCTGAGAAAGCTGGTACAGTTTTA
>CACZSH010000116.1 GCA_902783785.1 uncultured bacterium
GTTTAAAAGAAAAGCAACCCAAATGTATGAGATAAAAAGATAGTTGAAAAAATTTAAAGCGGTCAAGAAATTGACCGCTTTCTTTTTGTTTAATCTATTAATGTAAAATCTTTTCCAAGTATATCTTTTATTTCTTTAATTATATTTTCAAGCGGAATATTAAGAGCTTCGCTTATTTTCCAAATGGTCGTGAGTTGAGGGTCTTTTATTCCACTTTCCAAATCTGTCCACATGGATTTTGTCATCATTATTTCTGCAGAAATTTTACTTATAGATTTTTGTTGTTCTTTTCTGTGTCTCTTTACAACTTGTGCTAATGCTTTTTTAAATTTTTGTTTTACGTCGAGTGTTTCTTCTTGCATTTTTATATTTTAAGTTCTAATATTAGAACAACCGTTCTAATATTGGTATCAAATAAAAATTTAGCCGTATGGTTAGTATTTTTATATTAGCTAAATAGGTAGAATTTAAGAATAGAATTTTTAATTGGGGATTTTTTATGAAAGATAGTTATAAGCCTACTATAATGATAGATTTAGATGGAGTTTTAAATAATTATACAAAATTTGAAAAAGATAATATTCCTGAAATGAAAAAAGGGACAAAAAAATTTTTAGAAAAATTATCTGAGGATTATGAACTAATTTTATTTACAACAAGAAATATGAAAATATCTGTAAAATGGTTAATAGATAATGATATAGACAAATATTTTAAAGATGCGACAAATATTAAATTGCCTGCATATATTTATTTAGATGACAGGGCTATACAATTTAATGGAAGCTATGAAAATATATTAAAAGCCATAAAAGAATTTAAAGTTTATTGGAAATAGAAACAAAAAAGACCTGATCATTAGTCAGGTCTTTTAATTAAAAAAGGCGACACCCAGATTCGAACTGGGGGTAAAAGCTTTGCAGGCTCCTGCCTTACCACTTGGCCATGTCGCCATCTGTGTAAACTTATAATATTGTAATCAAAAAGCTTTGTCAATAACTCTTCTTTATATTATTTTTTTTCACGTTACATTTTCTTAAAAAACATGATTTATCATGTTTTTTATTATACAATTAAATAACAACTATGTCATAAATCGGGAGGTATATAGTGATTTTAGAATTAGATCGTGATTTCAGTTTATCTGAAAACGCTTTAAAGGTATTGGAAAAAAGATATTTAAAAAGAGATAAAAACGGTGAATGTGTTGAAACTCCTGCAACAATGTTTGAACGAGTTGCACATGCAATTGCTCTTGCAGAATTGCAATATGGTAAAACAGAAGCTGATGTTGATAAATTAACAAAAGAATTTTATGACGCAATAACAAAAAGATATTTCATGCCAAATTCTCCAACATTAATGAATGCAGGTCGTGAATTGGGTCAATTATCAGCATGTTTTGTTCTGCCTGTTGAAGATAGCCTTGAAGGTATTTTTGAAACTGTTAAAAATACTGCTCTAATTCATAAATCTGGTGGTGGAACAGGTTTTTCTTTCTCTCGCTTGAGAGCAAAAAACAGTGTTGTTAAATCAACAATGGGTGTTTCATCAGGCCCTGTATCATTTATGGAAGTATTTAACGCAGCAACTGAAGCTGTTAAACAAGGTGGTACAAGACGTGGTGCTAATATGGGTATCTTAAGAGTAGATCACCCTGATATTTTAGAATTTATTAATTGCAAAAATGATACTTCTAAGTTAAACAACTTTAATATTTCAGTTGCTTTAACGGATAAATTTATGGAAGCTGTTAAAAATAATGCTGAATATGAATTAATTCATCCTAACACAGGTGAAGTTGCAGGAAAGATGAATGCAAAAGAAGTATTTGATAAAATTGTTAATAATGCTTGGAGTACAGGTGAACCGGGTATTATCTTCATTGATACAATGAATGCTGATAACCCTACTCCTCAAATTGGAGATATTGAATCAACAAATCCATGCGGTGAAGTTCCTCTACTTCCTTATGAAGCTTGTAACTTAGGCTCTATTAACCTTGGTTTAATGGTTGAAGATGGTAAAATTAATTGGGATAAATTGGCTGAAATTACTAAATTATCAATTGTATTCTTAGATGACGTTATTACAGTTAATAATTATCCTCTTCCAAAAATTGCCGAAATGGTTCAAAATAACAGAAAAATCGGCTTAGGCGTTATGGGTTGGGCTGATATGCTCATGAAATTGAATATTCCTTATAACTCAGAAGAAGGTATAAAACTTGCTTCTCAAGTTATGGAATTTATTGATTATCATTCAAAAGTTCAATCAATAGAATTGTCAAAAGAAAGAGGCGCTTTCAAAAATATTTCAGGAAGTATTTATGATAATAAGAACTTCTTATCAACAAAATATGCAGGAAAATCAGCAGGCATGATAACTGATGAAATGTGGGCTGATTTGGATAATCAAATAAAAGAATACGGCATTAGAAATGCTACTACAACTTGTATTGCTCCAACAGGAACAATATCAATGATTGCAAGTGCATCAGGCGGTATTGAACCATTATTCGGTCTTGTATTTATGCGTTGCGTAATGGATGGAACTGAAATGCTTGAAGTTAATCCTATATTTAAGGAATACGCTATTAAGCATGGTTTCTATTCTGAAGAATTGATGCGACAAATTTCTGAAGAAGGTACAATCGCTCATGTTAGCGGTGTTGATGACGAATCTAAACATATTTTCTCAACTGCTCATGACGTTTCTCCTTATTGGCACGTTAAAATGCAAGCTGCATTCCAATTACATACTGATAATGCAGTATCAAAGACAGTAAACTTTGTTGAATCTGCAACTAAAAAAGATATTGAAGATACTTATATTTTAGCTTATGAAAACAATCTAAAAGGTATTACTGTATACAGAAATAATTGCAGACCTATTCAACCTATGAATTTAACAAAGAAAAAAGAAGAAGAAAAACCTGTTGAAGAAGTAAAAATAAAAGTTGAAGATGTTGTTGAAGAACCTTCGGCAGAAGATTATAATCCAACCGGAGAAATTAAAACCGTTGTATGCCCTGAATGTGGTAACAAAATAGAAATGGCAGAAGGCTGCTTTATTTGTTTAAATTGTGGATATTCAGGTTGTTCTTAATTCTAAAAATTAACTAAATATATAAAAGAGGAACTTTTAAAAGTTCCTCTTTTTGTTTATAATTCATCTTTTACAAGCATATTTGACTTAAATTCATAAATATCGTTTAAAATTAATTCAAGTTCTTCATTTTTTATTTCTTTTAAATTATTTACTTTACCAAATTCCAATTTACATTGGGTTTCTGTACTGTCTGTAATATTAATAAATTGTTCATTATATAAAATTTCTAATGCGGTTGTAATTGCAATACTGTTTACACCTAAAAAACTTGAAGCTTTATCAATTTCAAAAATCCCATTTTTATTATTTATTGTATATTTAATCATTCCTGATAGAGTTTTAATAAATTCTTCCGTTTTTAGTGGTTTAGAATTATATTCCATAAAATGAACTCTGTGTGGTAAAATCGTTTCCAGTATTTTATGATAGTGTTCTTCATCTGTAGGGTAATCAAAAAACATTAAAGTTTCTGCTTTTTTTAGTGAATTTGTATTTACTATTTTTGAGTAAATATCTTTATATGGTTTTAAAGTTTCAATAATATTTTTATCTTCAGCAAAAACAACAATATCTGTTTTTGAATTTTTACAATAGTCGTTTACTGCATTAAAAATATCCTTTTTCTTTCTGTGATCAAAATATTTTATTTCGGAAGAATTATTTTTCTTTAAATCATCGTCTTTCTCAAGATATTCGCTGTGAATATCTTTTAAAATCAATTGAAGATTTGTTTCACCCCTAAATTCATTTACTTGCGGAGAAAAAGCTATATCTAATGTATCATCTTCAATTAAAGATATATCTCCATGATTCCACCAAATACATTGAAACTCTTTTTCATCTTTTTCAACAATTAATTTTAAGTGATTTTTATCCTGTCCCATTAATGTTTTTTTCTTTAAGATTGTATTTTTAATACAAAAAGTCGGTGATGGATTTTCTGCGCCAAAGGGTTCAAGTTGGCTTATTTCGTCAACTAAATTCAAATCAATATTTTCAGTAGATAATTCACAATCAATTTCAAGAGTTGGTGTTAAATCTATTGCTTTTGATTTTTCATCAATTATCTCTAAAAGAGCCTTTTTAACTTGTTCAAAGCTCGATTTTTCTTCGTTGAATGATAAACCTGCCGCCATTTCATGACCGCCAAAACCATCCAAAAGTTCTTCAATAGAACTTATTGTTTCATGTAAATGAATTCCTTTTATACTTCTTGCCGAACATCTTATATTATTTGTTATTTCTGAATAAGTCATCAAGAATGCAGGTTTGTGATACGTTTCTACGAGTTTTGAAGCAACAATACCTATTATTCCTACATGCCAATCCTTATTAAATAATATTATTGCACTTTCCTTATCATTTACCATTTCACATGCCTGTAAAAAAGCTTGATTACAAAGCTCTTGACGTACTTTATTAAAATTATTCATCTCAATAATTGACATTTCAATTTCTTGTTTATTTTCTGAAATCAAAATGTTCAAAGCTGCCTTTACATCATCTAATCTTCCGCATGCATTTATTCTCGGTGCAACGGAAAAAGCTATTGTTTCACTTGTAATATTTTCTATATTACAACCCGATTGTTCAATAAGTCTTTTTAGTCCGTAATGTTTTCCTTCCGAAATAAGACTTAATCCTTTTTGAACGAAATATCTGTTTTCTCCGATAAGTGGAACAATATCTGCTATTGTTCCAACAGCAACAAACGGAAGTAGTACATTAATAAATTCTGTTTGTTTGTAATGTATTAAAATTTGTTGTGCAAGTTTAAATGCAACTCCACAACCAGCAAGGGATGTTAAATGCTCTATTTTTTTTACTGATAAATCTTTATTAAGTGCATTTGGTGCTTTCGGATTAATAATTGCATAAGCATCAGGTAATATTTCCGGAGCTTCGTGGTGGTCTGTTATTATACAATCAATTTTAAAGCTTTTTAAAAATTTTACTTCTTCAACATTACTTATTCCACAATCAACTGTAATGACAAGTTTCATCTTTTTTTCTGTCATTAATTTGATAAGTTTACTATTGTTTAAACCATGACTATCTGCTTCTCTGTCAGGTATAAAATAATCTATATTTGCTCCAAGATGAGAAAATGTTTTAAAAAGTATTGAAGTTGAAGTTATTCCATCAGCATCAAAATCCCCGTAAATAAGGATTTTTTCTTGCGTGTCAATAGCTTTGGATATACGTTCAACAGCTTTTTCTATATCAGAAAAAGCTGTTGGATTTGATAAATTCATTTCTAATGGATTTAAAAATTCTTTAATATCTGCTTTTTTAGTTATACCTCTGATTTTTAAAAGATTTTCAATTAGAGATTTTTTTTGGTCTATATCAGAATTTTTAATTATCCACTTAGTTTGAGCCATAATTATTTACTGCATTTTAAATTACATTGTTGAGATAATACTTCAACTGCTTTTTTTAGTTGAACGTCATTTTTGTTTTTAATATCTTCTTCAGTAAGTTTTACTAAAATATCAGGTGTAATACCTTTTTTGTGAATATCAGTACCATTTGGAGTTAAATATCTTTGAATAGTAATATTTACCCCTGAACCTTCTGGCAATTTATTTACTTCTTGAACTAAACCCTTTCCAAATGATTGGTCACCGATTATTATTGCTCTGCCGTTATCTTTTAAAGCTCCTGATAGAATTTCACTTGCTGAGGCTGAACCTTTATTAATTAAAACAGCAATAGGTGCATTTGTAAGTGTTGTATAACCGGCTCTTTCTGTTTGTTTGTATCCATCTCTATCAACGGTGCTTACGATAATACTGTTTTGTAATAACATTCTTGAGATAAATATAGCATTAGTTAAAAGTCCGCCAGGATTAGAACGAAGGTCAATAATATAAGCTTTTTTCTTTTTGCTGTTCATTAATATGTTAGAAACATCCTGTGCAACATGTTTACTTATAAAAGAACTTATTCTTATGTATTGAATTTCGTTCGGTATAACTGTTGTATTTCCTTCAGGTAATTTTGTTGAAACAGCTTTAATTTCAACTTCATCTCTTGTTACAGAAAATTTCTTTATATCATTTCCTCTTTTTATACTTAAATTTACGACAGTTCCCTTCTCTCCTCTGATTTTTTCTGCAGCTTTATCAATAGATATACCTTTTGTACTTTCACCATCTATTTCTAAAATTTCATCATCCGCTAAAATGCCTGCAGCTTCGGCAGGAGAACCTTCTATTGGAGATATTACCATTAATTTACCGTCTTTTATAGATATTTGAATACCTATACCTTTTAAAGAACCTTTAATTGAAGCAGTTTCTTCAGCAAATTCTTTTGGGTCTAAAAATTTTGTATATGGATCATTTAAACTTGCAAGCATTGTATCAATTGCAACATAAGCATCTTCATCTGTTTTTATTTTACCTTCGTATTTATATCTCCATCTTCTCCAATCTTGTTGATTATTAGTTTGATCAACATATTTTTTATTTACTAATTTCCATACATCGTCATATAATTCAACAGGAGAATATGCAAATGCTTTTCCTGTAATAAAACCGGCAAATATAAATAAGAACACAGTTAGTATTGTCAATAAATTTTTTAAATTCTTCATTTTAAATTATCCTTCTTTATAAATTATATTATACATTACTCATAATTATTAAGATGTAAAATATACAAAAATGTTTCAAAAAATTTAAACCTCTTAATATTTAATTTGAAAAAAGATATGTTTAGATTAAACTTTTATTAAATATATAGGAGGTTTTATGCATGAATACGTATTTAAGTTAAAAAAAGGCGAAATAGAAATAGAATTAAAATCAGATGATTTAGAATTTGTAGAAGAACAAATGAATAAATGGCGTGAAGAAATAA
>CACZSH010000117.1 GCA_902783785.1 uncultured bacterium
GCTCCAGGCCAGACTTGAACTGGCACTGAGTTATTCGCCCAATCGGATTTTAAGTCCGACGCGTCTACCGATTCCGCCACTGGAGCACATATGATAAACTCGATATCTATACTTTATTAAAAGAATAACTTTTTGTCAATATTTTTTTTGTTAATTTACTTAATATTTTTACTTAGTATTTTTGTTAAGATATTGAAATACTTTTTTTTACAATGTATAATTTTACTGTAATTAAGTATATTCGGATTTTTTATGCAAAATAAATACGCTAATTTAGATAAAAACAATAAAACAGACATTTTGTTGGCTTTTTTAACAGGAATCATAGTACTTTTTGTTTTACTTGGTGCTTTTATATGTTTAAAATTAATCAATAAACACATTATTAACGCAGAAACGGTTATTAGAGAATTTACAATACAAACGGCTTATAATATTCATAATAAAATATCTGCTGATATACAATTCTTAGATAGCGTTTCAAGTTATGCCGGAGAAAATTTTGTTTCTATAAATACTTTTGACGGAAGACTTATAAACAGAAAAGTTAAAAATAGAAAAGATTTTAAATCATGGGGTATCTCTTCTTTAAATGGAACGGAATACTTAATTAATAAAAATGGAAAATTATCACTTTCTAGTGAAAATTATTTAACAAAAACATGTATCGATAAAGTTATTAAAGGTAATTATTGTTTCTCTCGTATTCACGAATCAAATAGTGACAATAACATTGAAACTTTTGATAGTGTTTATGCTGTACCTCTATACAACGATAATGAAGTAAAAGCAGTACTTTTTGCAATTACAAAAATAGACACAATAAAGCATATCTTGACAATAGATAATTTTAATAATAAAGCATTTGCACACATTATTAAATCTGATGGAACATTCTTTATAAAAGATTCTTCATCTATGTTTAAAAAAGACCAAACAGTGTTTGAAAAATCAGTTAAAATTATTACACCTAGAAAATCTGTTGTTGAAAAACAGCTAAAATCATATAAACTTGGTAATTATTGGTCATATAGAAAAAATCAACTATGGCTAAGTACTTTTGTTCCTATAAATTATGATAACTGGTTTGTTCATATTACAGTACCAGCAAATTTAATTTCTATTACAAATTTAGATGTTTTATTACTTTTATTCAGTGTTATCATTATTATTTTTTATCTACTATATATAATGCTAAAAAGGGTAAATATCATATACGAAAATACTCACCAATCAATGATGAAATTTGCGTTCAATGATGATGTTACAGGTGGGCCAAATAGTAATAAATTTTTACTTGAAGCAAGAAAAGTTTTTGCCAATCCTGCCAATGAAAATAAAAATTATGCAATGGTATTAATGGATATTGCAAAATTTAAAGTTATTAATGAAATATATGGCTATGACACAGCAAATAAAATTCTTAAAGATGTTGCAGAAATTATAAGACGTAATATTCGTACAACAGATTTGTCAACAAGATATTTTGCTGCCACATTTGCCTTTTTGATTAAATACAATGATGTTGAGGATATTTCGAAAACAATCGATAAAATTCTTGCTGAAATTGACGTATATAATGCAACAATGATGACAGAATTCAAAGATTCTAAAAGAGGTTTAATTACAAAATTAGTTCTTCTTTTTGGAGTTTACCTAATTACAGATAAGAATTTATCTATAAACACAATGTGCGATAGAGCATTACTTGCAAAAAGAACTATTCAATCAAAAGTTAATCAGCACATCGCATTTTATGATGAAGCCTTAAGAACAAAACTTTTAAATGATAAAAAAATTGAAGATGACATGTATGCAGCATTAGAAAGAAAAGAGTTTGTAATGTATTTACAACCAAAATTTGATATGCACACATTACAAGTTGTCGGCTCAGAAGCTTTAGTAAGATGGATTCACCCAAAAGTTGGCTTTATTCCTCCAGGAGATTTTATTCCACTTTTTGAACAAAATGGTTTTGTTGTAGATTTGGATCATTATATATGGGAAGTTGCTTGTAAAACCATTAGAAAATGGATGGATTGGGGACTAACTCCAACTCCTATATCAGTTAATGTATCAAGACTACATCTTAATAATGACGATTTTATCGATTTTTTAATTCATCTAATAAAGAAGTATAATATTCCTGCAAAACTTTTAGAACTTGAATTAACTGAAAGCTCATGCTTTGATGATATCGATAAATTCTTAGATATCTTAAATACTTTGAAAAAATATGGATTTAATATAGCAATGGATGATTTTGGCGTAGGTTATTCATCATTAAATATTTTAAGAAAAATCCCTGTTGATATATTGAAATTGGATAAAGAATTTATCTCTACCACAACAGCCGATGAAAAAGGAAAAGTTGTTGTAAAACATGTTTTGGCCATGGCAAAAAATCTTAATTTAACAACAGTCTCTGAAGGTATTGAAACAAAAGATCAAGCAGAGTTTTTAACAATTGCCGGTTGTGATATTGCACAAGGATTCTTATTTGCAAGGCCAATGCCTGTTTCCGATTTTGAAAAATTGGCTTTTGCTCAAGAAATAGAACAGATTGAACTACAAAGAAAACAAAGCGAAGAAAATATATAATAAAAAAGGATAAGAAATAAATCTTATCCTTTTTTATTATATAAATGAAAAAGCTAACTAAGAAAAGTATCTTTTTAAAAGACCATCAAAACCTTTACCGTGTCTAGCTTCATCTTTAGCCATTTCATGAACAGTATCGTGAATTGCATCAAGACCAAGTTCTTTAGCTTTCTTAGCAATAGCCATTTTACCTGCGCAAGCACCGCATTCAGCTTCAGCTCTCATTTCAAGATTTTTCTTTGTAGAATCAGTAATAACCTCGCCTAACAATTCTGCAAATCTTGAAGCGTGATCAGCTTCTTCAAATGCGTATCTTTTAAATGCTTCTGCAATTTCAGGATAGCCTTCTCTATCTGCTACTCTTGCCATTGCAAGATACATACCAACCTCTGTGCACTCACCGTTAAAGTTGTCTTTTAAACCTTGTAAAATTTCTGCATCAACACCTTTTGCAATTCCAACAACATGTTCTGTTACGTATGATTTTACACCTTCTTCTACTTTATTAAATTTATCTTTTGAAGCTTTACATTGAGGGCATTGTTCAGGAGCTTCATTTCCTTCATGCACATAACCACATACTGAACATACAAATTTCATATTCTTCTCCTTTCATAATTAATAATTAAATTATACAATAAATATATTTTCGAAGTATTTTTATATATTGTTATGTAAATTTTTGGTAATCAAGAGTAAAAAATATTATAATGAAGATATGTATAGAAAATCAGATATAAAAAGTTTAGTAATATATACATTAATATTTATATATGTATTTGGATGGACAACAACAAACTCCTTTGCAGACGTATTTGAAGGTCATGCAGAAGTAAATACAGGTACTCAAAATATTATAGATAAAGAAATTTTTACAGGAACTGTTGATGAATTAGATAAAAGTGATGTTATTCATATGACAGTATCTCAAGTTATAGATGCATCATTTTCTTTCGAAGGCGATGAATTTTTTGCAGAAGTTTCAGACAACGTATATAGCGATAAAGGTATTATTATTCCAAAGGGAACACTTGCACATGGAATGATTAAAGCATCAAAAGAATCAAGACGATTAGGCCGAGATGGATATATAGATTTAGAATTCGATTATCTGGTAACACCGGATGGGAGAGAAATACCAATAGAAGGAAAAATGTCTACAAAGATGCATCCGCTAAAAGCTGCCGCAAAAATAGCAGCTACAGATGTAGGCTACACAGCCGTTGGCGGAGTTATAGGAGGGTTTGCCGCACTTAATATATTAGGTCTTGAAGCTGCAATAGCATCAAATGGTTATACCGTTGCGGGTGGTGCTGCTATTGGAGGAGCTATTGGACTTGGCATGGCTCTATATAGAAAAGGAAAAGATGTATTAATTTCTCCGGGAGATGAAATTAGAGTAAAAGTTGTGTCGAATGTCTCTCTACCTGTTTACAAAGCAGAAGCTTTAGCTCAAAAAGAACTTCAATATCCTGGTTTAACAGTGAAAATAACAAATATTGTTTTTGAAAAAGATCCTTTTGGAATGGTCAATACAATTACTTTATCTTTAGTAGTTGCAAATATGACGAAAAAGACTTTTTCAAGTTTTGATTTAGGATTAATAGATGAAGTAAATACTGTATATCACCCATCTATATTTGGGGATACAAAATTAATGTATTCAAAAATTAAACCAGGAGACAGAGTCGCAGGAAGAATATCTTTTACAGTTAACGATGTAAAGAAACGATATTGGCTTACTTTTTTTGAAACAGGAGGGAAAAAACCTTTAGCAAAAATTTCCCTTGATAATGCTTATGTTAATGTTTCAGATAAAGTTAAAAAGAAAAATCAAAAAATAAACAAAAAAACTAACTACTACAAAGAAGATGATTTATTTGAAGAAATGAGCAGAAATTTTTAAAATTTTAAACTTTAATTAAAATATTTTTTAATTAGTTCTCTTGTTTTAAATCTCGTTTCACTATCAGTTTCAAAAATTTCTTCTAAAGTAGGCGTTTTAATTACATTTGTTTCAGAATAGATTTTTTCTGTTATTGAATAAATATCAAATAATTTAATTTTATTGGCTAAGAAAGCAAAAACAGCTTCTTCGTTAGCTGCATTAATTATAGTCGTGGCATTACCACCAGTTCTTCCAGCTTCAAATGCTAAAGAAACTGTTTTAAATTTATCAAAATCAGGTTTTTCAAAATCTAAATGTGCAATTTCTGCAAAACTAAAACTTTTGGACTTAATTCCCTCAACACGATTTGGATAAGTAATAGCATATTGAATAGGAATATGCATACTAGGTAAACCCAATTGAGCAACAACACTGCCATCTTTATATTCAACAGCACTATGAACAATACTTTGAGGATGAATAACAACTTCAATATCATCATAATCAAAACCAAATAAATGATGTGCCTCAATTACTTCAAGTCCTTTATTCATTAATGTAGCACTATCTACAGTAATTTTTTTACCCATATTCCAACGTGGATGTTTTAAAGTTTGTTCAACAGTTGCATTTCTCATCTCTTCTAAAGTTTTATGAAGAAACGGACCGCCAGAAGCTGTTATAATGAGCTTAGACACTTGCGAAATATCTTTTATACATTGATGTATAGCACTATGCTCACTATCAACTGGTAAAATATTAACATTATATTTTTTAGCTAAATCAATTACAATATCACCAGCCATAACTAGAGTTTCTTTATTTGCAAGAGCAATATCTATACCATTTTTAATAGCTGAAATAGTAGGTCTAAGGCCAATTTTACCGGAAACAGCGACCAAAATTATATCATTTTCTTTATCAGAACATAATTCTTCTAAACCAGTATCTCCATACAAAACTTTTACAGATTTATCAATAATTTCTGCCTTTGTAGAAATACAAACTTTCTTAGGATGAAACTTTGCTATCTGCTGATTTAACAAATCAACATTTGTCCCTGCAGATAAACCAATAATTTCAAACTTGTCCGAAATCTTTTCTATAACTTCCAAAGCTTGCGTTCCGATAGAACCAGTTGAACCAATAATTGTAATTTTCTTTTTCATAATATTTACATTATAACTCTAATATTTTTTTTATGATATTATTTTTTTGAGGAATTTGGAAAATTATGAAAAAATATATAATACTATCAGTAATAATAGTTGCAATAGGATTAATTATATCCGGCTGTGGAAAAAAACAAAAACCTATGGATTTATATGACATGGTTTTAGATAGAGGAAAAATTGTTGTTGGCGTTAAAGAAGATGCCAAGCCGTTTGGATTTTTAAATTCAAATGAGGAATATGAAGGTTTTGATATTGATTTAGCCAAACAAATTGCAAAAGAAATTTTTGGGGATGAAAATGCAATTGAATTTGTTCCGGTAAATGCATCTAACAGAATCATGCTGCTAAATTCAGGACAAGCAGATATGATTATCGCAACAATGACAATAACATCGCAAAGAGCAGCTGTAGTTGATTTTTCAGTTCCATATTACTACACTGGTCAAACTCTGCTATTAAATAAAAAAAGTTCTATATCTACACTTACTGATAATAACCTAAAAAAAGTAGGTGTAATATTTGGTTCGACAGCTGAAAAAATGGTAAGAATGGCAATACCACAATGCATGATAACAGGATATAAAACATATACTGATGCAGTAACAGCGTTAAAGGAAAATGAGATTGATGCAATTGCAACTGATGAAGCTATTCTTTTTGGAATAACTATGGATGATAAATCACTTAAAATAATTAATGCACCGAAATATTCTAAAGAACCATACGGAATAGCGTTTAGAAAAGGCGAAGAAACTAAACGATTAAGAACAATTATTGATAAAATTATTACTGATATGAATGACGATGGCAGATTAAACAGTATGAAACGTAAGTGGCTTAAATAGTTTTATTTTTTATGATTAAACCATTTCATAATAATATCAATTAATCCATCTTCTCCATCTGATTCAGAATATGTTTTAGGCTGTATTTCAAGTTTTGATATTTTTGCGGATATTTCATCGTAATCCTCTACGGCATTTGAAATTCCTACATACATCTTGTAATATTCAAGGGCTTTATCTTTCTTTCTTATTTTTTCGTAAAATTTTCCAAGTTTTTTTATAATATTTGCATTCTTAGAATCTATATTATGATACTGTTCAAGATACACAATAGCCTGTTTATAGTCTCCAATAGATTCTCTAAAATCAGCTAATCTTTCTAAAGCTTTTTTATTATTAGGTTCTAATTTTACAAGTTGTTCATAGAATTCATTTGCTCTTGTTCTGTCATCAAGTGTATCTAAAAGATTTGCGATTGTATAAACAAGTTCTGCATCATTATCCTTTATAGAATAAGCTTGCATATATTCATTTAATGCAACATCATTATCACTACGAAGAATATAATATTTTGCCCAATTTATATGCGCATTATAATCATTTTTTGTCTCATCATAAATCATTGCTCTCATTTGATAAATAAGAGGTGAATTTTTGGCAAACTTTTCAAATTCATCAACTTCTTCAAGCGCTTTATCAAATTCATTTTTTTGATAATAATATTGAGCAAGTAAAGAATGATATTTAGGATTTTTCTTATAATCATTTTTTATACTTTCTAAAAGCTCAAATGCTTTATCATTTTGACCGTTATCAAGATAGCTTCTTGCTTTTGTAAGTTTATCACTTGTCATTTCAACCGCAAGTTCGGGATTATTATTTTTTATATAATAATTTGCCAAAAGCTCTTTTAAATCTTTATCATCTTTAAATGATGTTTCTAAAGCTTTTTCCAAAATAGAAACAGAACTTGATACCATATCGGTTTTCTCATACAATAAAGCAAGTTTTATATAAGCCTCTTTATTTGATTTTTCACTATCAGTTATACGTAAAAATTCATCAATAGCTTGATTATATTTTTCAACCTGTTCATACAAACCGCCAAGAGCGAATCTGACAGATAGCATTTCCTCTTCGGTTTCAGCTTTTCCCAAAGCTTTGTTAAAATCATTTATAGCATGCGAAAGTTGACCTTGAATAACGTGTAAATCAGCTCTATAAACATAATATTTATATCTGTTAGTTTCACTATAAATATCCATTAATTGTTCATAGCACATTGTATTTTGTGGATCTAACTCCAAAATTTTTGTAAAGTAATCTTTTGCTTCTTCTTTTTTATCTAAAATTAACGCTGTACTTGCTATTCTTTGTAGTAAATCAACGTCATGCGGTTTTTTAGATAAAAGTTTTATATATTCTTCATAAGCTTTATCATATTGTTCTTGTTCTTCAAATTGTTCTGCAGTTTCAAGAGTCATTTCTTTATCCTTTTTTTTTATAATATAAAATGTTTATTACTATTGTTATTATACAATCGACTAATTATACTTGTTTTGAGCTTTTTCAATTCCATTTTCAAAATAGAAATTAACTGCTTCAACAGCTGTTTCAAGAGTTTCTTTTAGAAGAGGTAATTGTTCTTTTGAAAAATCACCCAATACAAATTTTTCAGACGGAATAGGAGGCTGAGGTCCAATTCCAAACTTTAATCTTGCAAATTTATTAGTTCCAAGATGTTGAATAATAGATTTAATACCATTATGTCCGCCATCAGACCCGGAAGCCTTAAATCTCAACGTACCCAAATTTATTGATAAATCATCAAAAACAACTAAAATATCTTCAACAGGTATTTTATAGTAATTCATAATAAGAGAAAGAGCTTCACCAGATAAATTCATAAATGTAGTTGGTTTTACAATAATAAAATCACTAAATTTTGCAACATAAGCTTTTAATTTACTTTCGAGTTTAAAAGAAAAACCCTCTTGTTTTGCAAACAAATCTGCAAACATAAATCCGGCGTTATGTCTGTTAAAAGCATATTTATCACCAATATTGCCCGTACATAAAATAAGTTTCAAAATTAAAACCCTCTTCTTACTTTATATTTATTATTTTAACGCAAATAAATATTACCAATCCTAATAACTACCTTTCGCTTAACAAAAAGATAAATAAAGTTTAACTTAATATGACAAAGAACTCTGAAAGGAGTGGGAGGATAAATATGACAACACAAAATGAAACAATAATAAAACAAAAAAGTTCAGAGATGGTAGCAGAATTTTTAGAGAAAAATGATTTACATAAAAAAGATTTTGCAGAAATGATAGGCGTAACCTTATCTTATGTCTACAATCTTATAGATAATACCATACCATTTTCTACAAGAGGAACAACTCTTGAACGTATCGCAGTAGTAATGGATATTTTACCAGAAGAATTTGACGAATATAAAATACCACAAGAGCCAATACTTATTGATGAAGCAATAGATTATATAAAAGACAGTATAAGAGAAAAAGGATTATCAATAGTAAATTTTCTAAAAGCATTTCCACGAAAAAAACGTCTTGAAATGGTTGATATGCTAAGAGGAACAATACCTGTACCAATTGATTTTAAAGAACTTAGTATGTTAGCCAAAGTTCTTGATTTAAAAAAAGAAGATATATATCCTCTATGGGAAACCAGAATGAAACAAGTTCTTGAAAACGCAGGAATGAATATATATTCAAATTCATCATTAATAACAGAAATGTTTGAATGTGCAAAAAAATTTATAGATGTAGAATAGAAAAAAAAGGGTTTTAGCAAATAAAAATGATAAAACCCTTTTTTATAAAAAAAAATAGTTGACGAAAAAATATTTTCTTGCTAAATTAAGAAGGTAGCTATATTAGTTACAAAATAATAAGCGCATGTAGCTCAGCAGGTAGAGCACTCCCCTTTTAAGGGATAGGTCGCGCGTTCGAATCGCGCCATGCGCACCATTTTTGAGAGGATAATTAATTTATCCTCTTTTTTATATGTCATATAAATTTTCTTGTCGTTTTTTTCTTATTTTTTTTAATACAATATACAAAATGACTTTTGCTTTAAGGTCATGTACAACTCTTACCAAAATCATCTATATAAAACCTAACTATTAATTGTTATACTAGGATATAAATCTAAAATAAAAAAATAAATTTTTATATTAGTCTAAAAGATAAAATTAGTAACAAATAGTAAAATTTAAGTAAAAATTTTAAAAATTTGATAAAATAAAGTATATGAATGAAGAACAAATTAAAAATGCAATCTGTATAATACTAATTATCCTAGGTGTAACTGTTATCGGAATCAATAAAATAAATAATTTTGATATTAAAAAAATATTTGAACACCCCAATCAAAATATTTCAAAATTTTCGATGGAATTAAATATGGCTTTAGCTGAAAATGGTGTCGCTAACATTCAAGTTAATGCACCAACAAAACTTAGTTATAAAACTAAACAGGAAATTTTTAATCAGCGAAAAATATATGTAAATAAAGTATTTAATATTCCAAAATATAAACCCAATGAAGAAGTTTTTGGACAAATTGAAGATAATAAACCATGGATAGGATTAGATGCTGCATCATGCAGTTGGAATTTTAATATGGATAGAGACAAAGGAGTTTCAGAAGAATCCGTATTTTTGAATAATCCAATGGCACTTATTGCAGTTGAAATGCCATATTATGGATATTTATATAGCAATAATTGTACAAGTGACAATTATTTTATGCCAAAAACCATATCCTACGATGAAAATAATAATTTAATAACAATAACATACGATACAAAAAAATTATTAAAAAGACTTTCTCCAGATGTTCAAAAGAAATATCTATTCGTCTTAAATGCTTTAAATGCAAGAGATTTTGGTTACCAATGGGGATTCGTTTCACAACATGAAAATGTAAAATTTAAGGAAAAAGTAATTCTTAGCTCACCATATTATTTTCTAAATTATATTCATGTTGGAATGAGTTGTGGAATAAACGGCGGATGTAACAATGGATCACCGTTTCAGCAGGAATTAAACTTTAGAATAATATCGCTTCCTGCAAAAATTCAAATGAAATTGTGGAAAGATCAGCCTAAATTCACAACAAAAAATTCAGACATAAATATCTTGCTATTATTGGAATAGAGATACATATTATTAAGAATTGTAACAATATAAATTGTATTTTATACAATTTATAAATTATTTGTGCTAATATGAAATCAAAGAAAAGGGAAAGAAATAATTCTGTATAGACTGCGTATTGTTACCCCTGTTAACGCAGTCGGGGGACACAGAAAAAAGTAATCGAAGAGAGGAAAGATTATGATTACACCAATTACAAACACAAATTTAATTGTTAAAAATACACCAAATAATCAAAATAAAATCCAAAATCAATCACCTGTCGTTTTTATGGCAGATGTTGAACTTATTGGAGATTATGTTCCTGTAGCTCATAAAATGCAACCTTTGAAACAAGACGTGTTTGAATCTTCTGCAAAAGCTCAAAATTCAGATAAAGCTCAAATTTCATTTATGAAAAGAGTTGCAAGATTTTTTGGGATTAACTAATCAGGAAAATGTATTTTTAATTTACTAAAGAGAGGTGAGTTTAGCCTCTCTTTTTGTTTGTTTGATATATAATAAATATACGAATACAAGGAGAAGACATGGATATAAAAGAATACTTACAAATTATGAGTTACGTACCTACTGTTATTGAAGCTTCATCAAGGGGTGAAAAATCCTTTGATATTTTTTCAAGACTTTTAAGAGAAAGAATTATCTTTTTGGGTACAGAAATTGATGATGAAATGGCAAACTCTATTATTGCTCAATTACTATTATTAGATAGCGAAAACCCTGAAAAAGACATTATGATGTACATCAATAGCCCCGGCGGCGTAATTACAGCAGGTATGGCAATTTATGATACAATGCAGCTAATAAAAGCAGATGTTGCAACAATTTGTATTGGCGAAGCTGCATCAATGGGAGCTTTCTTACTTTCAAGCGGAGCAAAAGGCAAAAGAATGGCTTTACCAAGCGCAAGAATAATGATTCACCAACCGCTAGGTGGAGCTCAAGGTCAAGCAACTGATATTGAAATAGAAGCAAAAGAAATTCTTCGTATGAAAGATATGTTGAATGGTATTTTATCAGAAAATTCAGGTCAACCTTTAGATAAAATTAAAGCGGATACAGAAAGAGATTATTACCTATCTGCACAACAAGCTATGGATTATGGCTTAATTGATAAAGTTTTAACCGGCGCTGCAGAATCAAAATAAAAAAAGCTTAATATCTTAGTCAAAAAGTCCCATATAAAAATGGGACTTTTTATTTGCAAAAACATTTTGTTAATATTTCTTAACATAACCTCAAAATCATGGCAATTA
>CACZSH010000118.1 GCA_902783785.1 uncultured bacterium
AAATTATATTTGGTAGGTAGGTTAAATAAATTTCTTTTTATCAACATTATATATATCGACATTCTTTTACTCTTACTTTAGTTTTTTTATTTGTTTTGTTACATTTTGTAATATTTTATATGGTAAAATATAGTTAAACAACAGTATTGGAGTGAATTATGACAAAAAGACCAATGACAATAACTGAAAAAATTTTTGCAAAACACGCTGGTTTAGAATCAGTCAAACCAGGTGATTTGATAACTGCAAAAGTAGACATAACATTAGCAAATGACATAACAGGACCTGTAGCAATAAAAGAATTTAAAAAAATTGGTGCAGAAAAAGTATTTAATAAAACAAGAACTGTATTTGTACCTGATCATTTTGTTCCAAATAAAGACATAAAATCAGCTGAACAAGCAAAGTTCATGAGAGAATTTGTTAAAGAACAAGGAATTACAAATTATTTCGAAGTTGGCAGAATGGGTATTGAACACGCACTTTTACCTGATAGCGGTATTGTTTGTCCAGGGGATTTAATACTTGGAGCAGATTCACACACATGCACCTATGGAGCAATCGGAGCTTTTTCAACAGGTGTAGGCTCAACTGACCTAGCTTGTGCTATGGCGTCAGGTGAAACATGGTTAAAAGTTCCTGAAACAATTAAAGTTGAATTTAATGGTAAATTAAATAAATGGGTAAGCGCTAAAGATTTGATATTATTTTTAATTGGCCAAATTGGAGTAGATGGCGCATTATATAAAACTCTTGAAATTGGTGGCACGGCAATATCAGAATTGTCTATGGACGGTAGATTTACAATATGCAATATGGCAATTGAAGCAGGTGCAAAAAATGGAATTATTATTCCTGATGAAATAACTAAAGAATATGTTAAAAACAGATGTAAAAGAGAATGTGTATTCTACACAAGCGATGAAGATGCTGAATACGAAAAAATACTTAAATATGACGTAAGTGAAATAGAACCACAAGTAGCATTTCCTCATTTACCTGAAAATACAAAACCTATAAGTAAAGTAGGCGACATAAATATTCAACAAGCTGTGATAGGAAGTTGTACCAATGGGAGATTAACAGATTTAAAAGTTGCATCTGAAATTTTAAAAGGAAGAAAAGTTCACCCTGATGTAAGATTAATTGTTATACCGGGGACTCAAGATATATATTTAAAAGCAGTTGACGAAGGGTATATACAAAATATTATAAAAGCAGGCGGAGCTGTATCAACACCAACATGTGGGCCATGTTTAGGTGGACACATGGGTATATTAGCAAAAGGAGAACGTGCAATTTCTACTACTAACAGAAATTTTGTCGGTAGAATGGGACACACGGAAAGCGAAATATATTTAGCAAGTCCTGCAATAGCTGCAGCTAGCGCAATATTAGGAAAAATAGGTAGTCCTGAGGAGTTAAAATAATGAAGAAAATTTGTGTTTTAAAAGGAGATGGAATTGGTCCAGAAATAATTAATCAAGCTATAAAAGTTCTTAAAGCTGTAGGAGACTTTGAATTTACAGAAGAACTTATTGGAGGTTGTGCAATAGAAGAGTATGGAATTCCATTACCAGAAAAAACATTACAAACAGCAAAATCATCCGATGCAGTTTTACTTGGGGCTGTTGGAGATTGGAAATATGATAAATTAGATCCTGCAATCAGACCTGAAAAAGCATTACTTGGAATAAGAAAAGAACTGGGTTTATTTGCAAATCTTAGACCAGTAAAAGTTATGGATGAACTTGCAACCAGTTCACCGTTAAAAGCCGATATTGCCAAAGGCACTGACATAATGATAGTCAGAGAACTTACAGGCGGAATTTATTTTGGTGAACCTCGCGGAAATGAACTTAGAAATAATGAAGAGACAGCTTATAATACGATGGTTTATTCTAAATCTGAAATTGAAAGAATCGCAAGAGTTGCATTTGCATCTGCAATGAAACGTAATAAAAAAGTATGTTCAGTGGATAAAGCGAATGTTTTAGATGTTTCCAGATTATGGAGAAAAGTTGTTACCGAAGTTTCTGCTGAATATCCTGAAGTAGAATTAACTCATATGTATGTAGATAATGCCGCAATGCAATTAGTTGTAAATCCAAAACAATTTGATGTAATTGTGACAGGAAACCTATTTGGAGATATATTGTCTGACGAAGGTTCTGTTATATCAGGTTCATTAGGATTGTTACCAAGTGCAAGTCTTTCTGATAAAAATCCTGCCATGTTTGAACCTTGTCATGGTTCGGCCCCTGATATGAAAGGAATGGATAAAGCAAACCCAATTGCTACAATACTTTCAGCATCTATGCTTTTAAGATATGGCTTAAATATGATTGAAGAAGCTAACAAAGTAGATTTAGCCGTAAAACAAGTTATAAAAGAAGGCTACAGAACAGAAGATATTTATAAAAGTAGCTGTAGCACAGATATCTTAGTTGGCACAGAAAAAATGGGTGACTTAATTGCTGAAAGGATAAAATAAACTATGAGCAGAAAACCGTTTTTTTACGATATAACACTTAGAGATGGAAATCAAGCTTTAAGAAACCCATGGAATATTCAAGAAAAAGAAATTATTTTTAAAAAATTACTGGATTTAGGAGTACAGGGTATAGAAGCAGGCTTTCCAAACGCAAGTGAAACGGATTTCGAAGCAGTTGAACATCTGTCAAAAATAGCTCCTGATAATGTTGTAATTTCAGCATTAGCTAGATGCAATGAAAGCGATATTAAAAGAGCAGCAGACGCAATTAAATACGCAAAGAAGCCAAGAATTCACACCTTTATGGCAATGAATCCACTAGGCATAGAATATGTCATTAAAAAGCCTTTATCAGAAATAAAAGATATCTGTATAAATTCTGTAAAACTTGCAAAATCTCTTCTACCGGAATATGGGGATGTTGAATTTTCTGTAGAACATTTTGGCGATTGCGTTGAAAATATAGATGAAGTTACAGAGGTTTTAAAAGAAATTGTTAATGCAGGTGCAACAACAATAAACCTTCCTAACACTGTTGAGAGATTCCGACCTCAAACATTTGTTGACATGGTTAAAAAAATAAAAAATGCACTTCCTGAAAATATTACAATATCTGTGCATTGCCATAATGACTTAGGAATGGCTACTGCAACTACAGTTGAAAGTTATTTTGCAGGTGCAACACAATTGGAATGTTCTTTGAATGGTTTAGGAGAACGTTCAGGAAATACAAATATATATGAAGTTGCAATTGCACTCTATAATTCAGGAATTGAAATACCATTAAATTTAAATACTATATATGAAACAGCATTACTAACTTCAGAAATGGCAAATGTTCCTATATGGGAAAAAGCACCACTTATAGGTTATGACGCACTGGCACACAGAAGTGGTATTCATCAAGATGGAGTTGCAAAAACAAAACACTTAAAAAAAGGTGCATATAGAGCATTTAATCCAGAATTAATAGGAAGAGGCAATGATGAATTATTTGAATTCACGAGCCAATCAGGGAAAACTGCATTGTACGAAATTTTAAATAGTACTCCATACAAAATTTCAATGCAAGAAGCAGTTTATTTATCTCACATTGCTAAGACAGAATCAGAAAAAGTTGGTAATTTAAGTACTCAAAAATTAATAGAATTATATTTAAATGATATATGTGATATAAAAGGTAACTTTTTACTTCAAGATTTTAGAAAAATTGATTCTGACAGATTTAATTTAACATTTAAATACAAAGATAAAGAATATGATCTTGTTGCAAAAGGAAATGGACCTATTGAAGGTTGTATTAATGCATTAAAAAAAGCTGGATTTGAAATTAAATTAATCAATTATGAACAAAAGACCATAGAAGCACAAAAGGGTGAAGAAGCTGAAGCTATGAGTATTATGCAATTTGATAACAACGGCAAAACAATAATTGCAAGAGCAATAAATATTTCTACAGCAGAAGCAAACGTTAAAGCGATTTTTAACGGTTTAAATTTGATGAATAATAATTAAAAAAGTCTATTTAATACCTAATTTTGCTCTAGTATAGTTTATAAGACCGCCGCAATCAATTAAATCTTTAATTGAGCCTGAATATGCTGTAGTTCTATATTCTTTTCCAGAAGTACGATTAATTATAAGCCCTTTTTGAACATCAACATCTAACTCATCATTCGGTGATATTTCATCTTGAATTTCACTATTTTCTAATATTACTAAACCAATATTAATAGCATTTCTAAAGAAAATTCTGGCAAATGATTTTGCAATAACAGCCTTAATACCCGATGCTTTTATAGCAATAGGAGCATGTTCACGAGAAGAGCCACAACCAAAATTTTCACCAGCAACAATTACATCACCTTCTTCAACATTTGTTGCAAAAGACTTATCTATATCTTCCATACAATGCGATGCAAGTTCTCTTTCATCAGATGTATTTAAATATCTTGCAGGAATTATTACATCTGTATCAATATTATCTTTATAAATCCATGTTTTAGCCATTTTCTATATCCTCATTTAACGTATTAACTATATTCTTTTTAAAAACAAAAATTTCAAAATCAGGTATACTCATTGGTCTTGAATGCAAAAAACCTTGCATTAAATCAAATTTAGAAATACGAACAACATCTTTTTGAGAATCAGTTTCAATACCCATTGCAACAGATTTAGTATTAGCCATTTTTACAAGTAAATTCATTTCTCTTAAAAGATTCTTTCCTCTTTCATTTAAAATCGAATTTTTAATAAAGTCCATATTGAATTTTACTCTATCAAAATCAAACATGTTAAATAAATTAACAGAGGAATAAATCTTACCAAAGTTATCTAAACTAAGAGAAAAACCATAATTTTTAAGATCCGACAAAGATTTATTCACATATTTTCTATTTTCAAAAATAGAAGCCTCATCAAATTCAAAATTGATAAATTGCGGAGGAATTTTATACATTTCAACCATAGACTTCATCATTTCAGCAAAACGAGGATTTGTTAAATTCAAACAAGAAAGATTAACAGAAACAGGAATAAGTTCTATATTTGCAGCAATCCACTTAGAAATCAGCTTACAAACCGTTTCAATTACGTACTGGTCAAGATAAGTAATAAACGATTTTTTTTCAAAAATATTTAAAAATTTATCAGGCAAAAGGAGTCCTTTTTGAGGATGTTTCCACCTTACAAGAGCTTCTGCGCCAACAACATTACCAGTTTTTAAATCAATTTGAGGTTGTAAATATAAAACGAATTGTTCTTGATTTAGGGCAAAATACATTTCATTTTCAAGTTCTTTAGATTGATTAACTTTATCAACAAGTTCTTTTGTAAAAAATGCGTAATTCAAATAATCGCCCGTTATTGTTTTATTTGCCATAATTGCATTGTCAATCATAACTTCAACAGGCATAGAGAAATCATTAATTTTAAAAATTCCAAAATGAGGAATTAATTTTATGCTTATTTTATATTCGCCAATAGCTCTTGTTAAATTATTTATAAAATTAATAATTTTTTCTTCTTGCTTATAATTATAAAGTATAGCAAAATTATCAGACATTATTCTTGCACTAATACCATCTTTTTCCAAGAACCATCTAATACTTTCTGAAACGTCTTTCAAAATATCATTTCCCTTAATAAAATCATAAACTTGATTAATCAAATTAAAATTATGAATATCCATATACATCAAAGCAAATTTATCATCATCATTAGCTTTTAAAAGAATATTTGATACTTCAAGATAAAACTTTGGTTTACTAAAACCATCCGTAACTTCATCATAAAGAGCATATTTCATTACAGTTTTATAGTATTTTTTAGAAATTAAATTATAAAGTCTTACACACGAATAAATAAATATAGCTAAAAGAATAATAGAACAAATTATAATCAAACAAATTTTCAAAGCTTTTTCGTAACTAAAATTTATTTTAATACTATTTCCAGTAAGTGAAACATCGTTAGTAATCTGGGATTCAGTCTTAGAATTTTTAATATTATCCTCTGCCGGTATATTCGAATAAACAAGAATAATCCTATAGTCAGAATATTTTAATTTACCTACAGCAATAAAAGAAGGCTTAAGGGCACTATTCAAAAACCATTTTGAATTTATATTATTATTAGAACTAAAATTAAATATAGCATCTGATGATGATTTTAAAACCGGATAACCTAGCGCAAAAAAAGATCTTTCATCACCATAATTACCATAAGTACCATTTTTAGTTATGATAAAACCATCCGATGTCACTAAATACATATCATATTTATCATTAGTTTTAGATTTTTTATTTAATATATAAGAGAATAAACGAAAATCAGGAGATTCAGCAGAAACAAATCCTAAGTTAGAACCTGATTTAGATATTACAGGTACTGATAACATAACAGTATTATTTTCAAACTTATATCTAAAACAATTATTGCCCCCGTTAGAAATCCAAAAACATGACTCTGAATTAAAATCAGCAGGCGATAAAGTTTTTGAATAATAATTATAAGTGTAACCTGTTGAATTAGAGGCTCCATAAGAAACATTTTGAAATAAATTAGGACGTTTTATATTACCCAACAACGTACTAACATTTTCCAAAGAAGCCAAATCAGGATTATCAGATACCATACCTGCAATAATACTCAAAGTTTCGAGATTATAATCCAAATATTTATCAATGACAGTAATCGTAGAAGTTAACGTGTCTCTTAAAGCCTTTTCTTCATTAAAATTGTTTAGAAAAAATTTATAATAAATAAAGCTAAAAGAAGATATAATAACTAAAACAACTAGTAAAACAAATAAACCAAATAATTTATTTTTTTTCATTTTATGTTCTTTTAATTTTAAAGCAACACTCATTGACATAAAATTAAACCTTATTATTCAACTCCATTTCAGATTTAACAATTTTATTATCATAATCAATTCTGCCAATAAGTTTATTTAAATGTTTAGCAACAGATTTGAACTGTTCTATAGATAAACTTTGAGCGCCATCAGAAGAAGCATTTTCAGGATCATGATGAACTTCCATCATAACACCATGAGCACCTGCAATTAATGCAGCCTTAGACATAGGTTCAATCAAATATCTTCTACCTGTACCATGAGATGGATCAACAATAATCGGAAGATGCGAATATTTTCTAATAACAGGAACAGCAGAAATATCAAGAGTATTTCTTGTAAAAGAATCATCAAAAGTTCTTATACCTCTTTCACAAAGAATAACTCTTTCATTACCATTACACATAATATGTTCAGCTGCAAGTAAGAACTCTCTAATTGTACTTGCTAAGCCCCTTTTCAATAAAACAGGTTTATTACATTTACCAACAGCTTTTAAAAGTTTAAAGTTTTGCATATTTCTGGCACCAATTTGAATCAAATCTGCATAATTAGCAATCATATCAACATCAGAACTATCCATAACTTCTGTAACAACCAATAATCCAGTTTTCTCACGAGCTCTCGCAAGATAAATTAAGGCTTTTTCTTCTAAACCTTGAAAATCATAAGGACTTGTTCTCGGTTTAAAAGCTCCTCCTCTCAAAAATTGACATCCGTACTCCTTAGCAACAGTAGCAACTTGAAGTAACCCATCAAAATCTTTTTCAACAGAACATGGACCAACCATCAATACAGGTTTTTCATATCCGCCAATTTTTACACCATTATCAAATTCCACAACAGTATCATGGGTATGACTTTCACGTGATGCTAATTTATATGGTTCTTGAATAAGCTTAACTTTTCTTACACCTTCAAGACAGCCTAAAGCATGAGGATCAACAAGACGTTTATCACCAATTGCAGCAATAACAGTCATTACTTCGCCTTGATTTAATACAATTTTAAACCCTTTATTTTCTAAACTTTTAACAACTCTATCAATATTTTCTTGAGCCGTACCAGGTTCCATAATTATTATCATAAATTTATACCTCACATATATAATTATTTATCAATAAAATAATAACACAAAAATATATAATAGTTGCAAAACACCTAATAATATAAAGAAATTTGTTATATGTAAAGAAATGTAACAAGAATAAAAGAAAAAATTAAAGTTTTGAACAAGATGTGCCGATAAGAGATATGTAAGGGATAACAAAGGTAAAAAGGAGTACGTGGAACAATGGGAATATCAGCAAACCAAGCTAGATTATTAACATTAACAGCAAGACAACACGATCTTGAATTACGTGCTCAACAAATCTCTGCTAAGAAGATGGTTTTAGCACTTCAATCTCAACAATGGGCTAGCAAATATTCAGCAGCTTTAAATGAATATTCTGCAGAAAGAAAAGTTTCTTACGAAACAGACACCGTAGAAAAATCTTTAACTTTGGATAGAACATATTTGAATAATAATGGTTATGTATTATACAATGGTTCATCAGAATTAACTGTAAATAGTGATCCGGCTTTTGCAGATGCTGTATTAAATAATGGTTATGGTATTTATGCAAAAAGATTAGTAAGTGGAGGATTGACTCCTTCAAGCGATGCAGCTGTACTTGCTAAATTGAAAGAAAAATTAAGTGGAAACTGGACATTTGATGCAACATATCAAAATGATGGAGATAAATATTATTTAATGATTGATGCATCTACAGTATATGATGGTAATGGCTATAAATATGCTCTTTGTGGATCAAATGAAGGAACATTCTCTAGTATGCAAGCAGCTTTTGAAGATCCTTTTTATCCATCAGTTTGTAGCGCTACTGGTTACGTAACAAAAAGTGAATTAGAAGCTGAAGGTATTACATTTGAAGTTAAAGATCCTGTATACGCATATGATCCAATTTATGCAGCCGGTTCTATAAACAGCTTAGAAATAACTTGGACAGAAGAAGTTACAAAAGAAATCATTGAAGAATCTACAGTTGATCTTGCTGCTGTAACAGGTGAATATGATGCAGCAATGAAGAGTTTATCTAATCAAGAAAAAATGATGGATATGGAATTAACTCAAATCGATACTGAACACAAAGCTGTTAAAACTGAATACGATGCAGTTAAATCTTTAATCGGTGACAACGTAGAAAAATCATTCAACGTATTCGGTTAATAAAAAGTTTATAAAATACCCTATTCCCTTCCTAACAAAATTTTCGAGCCTCAAAACGAGGCTCTTTTTATTCAAAAAAAAAGGAAGTGAAAACACTTCCTTTTTTTATATAAACGTAATACTAAGCAACAACTTTAGATGATTCAACACATTCAATTAATGTAGAAGCAACTGTTTGTTGTTCTTCAAGAGTTAATTCAGGGAACATCGGTAAAGATATAACCATTTCAGTACATTTTTCAGTAACAGGTAATGAACCTTTTCCAACACCTAAATATTCATGAACTTTTTGTAAATGAAGAGGAACAGGATAATACAACATAGCACCTATACCTTTATCTTGAAGCATTTTATGAATATTGTCTCTATTTGGAATTTTAACCGTATATTGGTGATATACACAATATGTATCATCCAATTCTTTCGGAGTTACAATATCTTTGCATGATGCAAATAATTCATTATATCTGTATGCATTTTCTCTTCTTTTTTCATTCCAATCTTTAATATGAGGTAATTTTACTCTCAATACAGCTGCTTGAACTTCATCAAGTCTTGAATTTACACCAATTTCATCGTGGTAATATCTAACAGCTCCGCCGTGGTTTCTTAAAGCAATAACTCTGTCTTTAATTGCATCAGAATTTGTAGTTAATAAACCACCATCGCCCATAGCACCTAAGTTTTTAGTAGGATAGAAACTGAAACATCCGATATCACCGAATGAACCTACCATTTTGCCTTTATATGTTGCACCAATAGCTTGGCAAGCATCTTCAATAACATATAAATTATGTTTACGAGCTATTTCCATAATAACTTCCATATTGGCAGGTTGACCGTATAAGTGAACAGGAATAATTGCTTTTGTTCTTGGGGTTATAGCTGCTTCGATTTTAGTTACGTCGATATTAAATGTATCAGGATCAATATCAACAAATACAGGTTTTGCACCTACTATTCCAATAGCTTCACATGTAGCAACAAATGTAAATGCAACTGATATAACTTCATCTCCGGCACCGATATCTAAAGCTCTTAAAGCTAAATGTAAAGCATCAGTACCTGAGTTTAAAGTTACTGCATGTTTTACTCCTACAAATTCAGCTAATTCTTCTTGTAAAGCCTTGTTATGTTTTCCTAAAATGTATTGTCCTGAACGTAAAACTTCAACAACTTCTCTTTCAACTTCTTCGCCAATTGTAGCATATTGTCTTTTTGAATCTAAAATAGGTATCATAATATATCTCCTCTCAAATTTTACTATTCTATACTACAAGTTTAACATACTATAACCATGCCTTTACATAAACTTAATACAAAATAAAAAATGTATACCTTTTGTGTAAAAATAAAATTATGATACTAAACGCAACTATTTCATCTGATAAAGATAAATTACTGACAAAAAAATATATTGAGCTTATTGAACAAAATATTGAGCCTTCAAAAATTTTAGTTATTGTACAAAATTCCATTCAGAAAACTCAATTTTTAAAAGAAGTCTTAAATAATACAAAAAAAGAAACTTTTGAAACACCCAAAATATATTCATATAATTCATTAATATATAATACAATTTTAGATAACTGGGCATATATTGAAAGTATTCTTAGTGGTAACAATAAAATTTTACCCAATCAAAATGGGCTCGAAATAACTCAATTTATACTTAAAGACATAATAAAAGATATACAATTTAAGGGATATAATTCAAAAAAATCACTTCTTCACCAAATTTTCAGAAGATATTCTCTAATAGTCCAAAACAACTTGAATGATGATGATATAAAGTGGAGGTCTGAATCAGTATTAAAAGAGGGATTTGGAAATGATGCAAAAATTGCAATAAATAAAATGCTTGCCAAAACGCTTCATTTAAGAAGTTTAGACTACCTTAGACAAAGTCTTATATTTAATCACATATATTCGAATACTGACTACTTTAATGACATTGAATACTTAATTATTGATAACGCAGATGAAATGACACCAAGTTGTTTTGAATTTATAGAATTTTTATCAAAACAATTAAAAGATGTATTAATAGCCTGTGATGAATATGGTTCAAGCCGCTCAGGATACTTAAGTGCAGATAAAAATATATTTAACAAATTAAAAAAAGTATTTAAAAACGATGAAATAAAATCAATAGAAACTAAATCAAAACTTTATAACGATGCGAAAATAATTTATTCAAATGTTATAAACTCAAAAACTGATAAACTAAAACATTTCACATATAAGTCGCCGTCTAAAAGATCAACTATGATTGATTTGGCCTTAAAAGATGTAAAAGAACTCCTAATCAGCGGAGTAAAACCTTCAGAAATTTCAATTATCACACCAATTATTGATGATATGCTAAAATTTCAAATAGAAGAAAATATTGAATCACATTTCGCAGAGCCACTTTATATATCAGGAAGTGATAAATTAATAGAAAATCCTTTTGTTTCTTCGGGTATTAATATCCTTAAACTAACTTCAAAACTAAAAGAAAATCTATCACAATACGATTTGCGTACGATACTGGTTAATATAGCAAAAATTCCTCTAAAGTATTTAAAAGATGTTTTAACTGAGTTTGAAGTAACAAAAGAATTGTGTCCTTACGAATTTAAACAAAAAGATTATACAGACAGATATAATACACTTAGAAACGTTTTAAAAGAACTAACCGAAAATGAGTTATATCTGTCAGAAAAACTAATTTATATTTTTAATGAACTCATTAATTTGAATAAAACCAATCTAAACTACACAAATAAATTTACGTTTTTCGTTAAACAAATACAGGATTTTGAAAATGTATTCGGAAAAGATTATATAAAAGAAAATACCGAAAAAATCTTGATGCAGCTTGAAAATTCAATAATATCGGAAAATCCGTACGGAATATTATCAATAGACGAAAACAATATAATAATATCCACTCCTCAAAAAATAATTGATAACGAAATAATAACAAAATACCAATTTTGGCTTGATGTAAGTTCTGTAGAATGGATAAAAAATGATACAGGACCATTGTACAATGCATGGGTATTTCAAAAAGATTGGGACAAAGATGAATATACAGTAGATGATAATGTAGAATTAAGCAAAGAAAAAACTTCCCGAGTTTTGCGTAAACTCACACTTTGCGCAAAAGAAAAAATATATACATACTCAAGTCTATTTGATGGACTGGGTATAGAAAATTTTGGCGGAATAGAAAAATACATAAATTATGAAAAAGAAAAAAATACTACTCACAAAAAAATTACGCCAAGAGAAGACCAAAAACCTGTGCTTGAATACAAGAAAGGCAAAATGGCAATATCAGCTGTTCCCGGTGCAGGTAAAACAACTATTTTACTTGAACTTATCATTGAACTAATTGAAAAAGGAGAAAATCCCGAAAATATATTTGTCTTGACTTATATGGAATCTGCCGCAAGAACTTTCAGAGATAGGATTAAAAATGTATGTTCTGACATTAATACAATGCCTAACATAAGTACAATTCACGGACTTGCTCTAAAAATATTGAAAGACAATGCAAACTATGAAAGATTAAATCTTCCATCAGATTTTGAAATTTGTGATGATACTAAAAGATATACAATACTTCAACAAATTGCGCAAAAACTACAATTGAAAACAAAAGATATAGATGAATTTGATAGAGCAGTATCAGTAGCAAAGCATATGAATATAAATCCAAAAATAAGCACTGATAACAAAAGAATAAAGCAATTTATTGAATTTTATTCGGAATATGAAAATCTATTACACGAAGAAAATATTATTGACTACGATGATATGCTTATAATGTCAGTTAAGCTATTAGAAGAAAACAATGATATTTTAAATTATTATCAAAATCAATGTAAATATATAATCGAAGATGAGGCACAAGACTCATCAAAAATTCAGCAAAAATTAATTACTCTTCTAAGTAAAAAGCATAAAAATTTAATTAGATGCGGAGATATAAACCAATCAATAACAACAACATTTTCTAACGCTGATGTCGAAGGATTCAGAAAATATATTCAAATGAGCGATGAAAAGGTTGAAATGAATCACTCCCAAAGATGTGCAAAGGATATATATACACTTGCAAACAATTTGGTAAAATATGCAAGTACTGAGCAAGAGATGAAAAATTCATTCTACAATATAGAAATGCTTCCGGTAGAAAATAGTAATCCAAAAACGAATAATTCAATAACAGCACTACTATTACCAGACGAAAAATTCGAAAAAAACTATATTATTAAACAAATACGAACTATTTTAGAAAAAGAGCCGACAAGTACGATTGGAATACTCGTAAGATACAATTATCAAACGGCGAATTGGCTGGAATTAATAAATAAAGCCGGATTAAGCGTTATAACAAGGAGTGAATCGTTAGAACAAAAGTCTGTATTTAAAATTATTTATTCAGTATTGAAGTTTATTGAAAATCCGTTTGATAATGAAATACTAGCAAATACGTATGAAATATTATCTCAAAACGGATTTTACAAACCAAGACTTCAAACAGAAATAAGAAACTCAACTAAACCATTTATAGAACAAGATGCCGATGACATTGAAAATGAATATTTAGCACAATTTTATTGGGATATGACATATTGGCTCAGCTTCGGAACACTTTCAGCAGATGAATTATGTTTAAAAATAGGGATATATTATTTTAGAGGAGAAATAGAAAAATCAAACGTTTACTTAATTTCAACTCTAATAAAGCGTATAATGGCAACAAATAATACCCTTTCTGCTGTATTAAAAAGATTGGAAGAATTATCAAAAAAAGCATCCCTAAGCGGATTTAAATTTTTTAGTGAAAATGATGAAAATGATAGCGAATACCTAAAAGGTAAAATTCAAATAATGACAATGCATAAGTCAAAAGGTGATGAGTTTGATTATGTATTTATTCCTGAATTTTCTGAAAAAAATCTGACACTGGATATAAATGAAATGAAACTGAAATCATCATCCTACTTTATAGAAAATATTAGAAAATTAAGTTCTTCGTATAAAGAAAAAACAGAATTTGATTTAAAAGAAGAAATATTAGAAGAAAATTTAAGACTCCTTTATGTAGCAATTACCCGAGCTAAGAAAAAACTTGTTTTTACATGCTCAAAGAGCGAAAAGTATTTTGGTAAAGATAGAGATGTAAGAGAAAATTTACTGTTTGAAGTACTCTTGAATACAAAGGAGATTGAATAATGAAAGAATTTATATCGTATTCTCCAGCTATGTTAAAAACATTTGAACAATGTCAAAAGAAATTTGAATATAAATATATAAACGAGATTAATATTCCTGTTGACAGTTCAAAGATGCAATTAGGTAAAAATATCCACGCATTGGCAAATTACTATCTAAAATCTTTTAATATAGATACCTTAGAAAAAATACTCGATAAAAAAGAAAAAGAACTTTGGAATAATCTAAAAAACAACAAATACTTTAATTTGAGTGTTATAAAAAGCGAATTTAATATTACATCAAAATTTAAAGCTTATATTTTAAGCGGAAGATTAGATGCCTTGGTAAAAGATGATAAAGATAATTATTATATTCTCGACTATAAAACAGGTAAAATACCGGATAATGCAGAATTTGACTACCAAACCATAATATATTTAATTATTACAAATAAATTTATAAAAAAATATAATTCGCTCAATTTTGTATATATAGATTTAAAGAATAATATTGATGAAATTATAAAATTTAATAAAGATATAAAAGAAAAATATGAGGATATTTTAGAAAAGAAAATTTCGGAATTAGAGAAGTGTCTAAAATACAATATATATAAGAAGAATGGTTATAATTGTAACTGTGAATACCACAAAATCTGTGTTAATCAAGATTAACATAAATTAACATAATAAAAAAATAAAGCAATTTCTTAAGAAAATATTTGTTTTATTAATTGTAGTGTAATTGTAGGTAGTAAAATGGCAAATTACGTTGCGTCTTTGTTATCATTACAAAGTTCAGCAAAAAAAGCAGCAGATGGAAATATTCTAAGACATGTTTCAACAGTTGGACATGCTGCTAAAGTTGTACAAAAACTTGCCAAAGATGACAGCTTTGTTCTTGGTAGAGTAGCAAAAGCAACATGTGATACACTTTCAGAAGCAAGTAAAGATAATAAATTACTGCAAATTGCAGGAAAAGGTATAAATATAGCAAAATACACCGACCCAATATCTTGTTTATGTGCAATGATAAGAGTTGGTAAATCTGATACACCGGGTAGATCTTTCTTAGAAGAAACCAGTGCATTAGCAGGTATGTTCATTGTTGAAGGTGCAATGTGTAAATATGCAAAGAACATCGCAAATATTAAAGGTATAAAACAACTAAATGACAAAATGGTTGATTTATGTGGTAAAAATAAATATTGTAGCCAAATCCCGGCAATTGCGTACGGTGTTTTATTTACAATAGGTTCTGACTTAGGTACTAAAGCATTTGGTAAAGTAGGTAAATGGGTAGCCGATAAACTTGGATTACCTGAATCAAAAGCTGAAGAAAAACCTAAAGCAGAAAAGAAAAAGAAAGAATATTACTGGGGTTAAAAAATAAAATGTCATCAAATTACGTTTCATCATTATTTTCATTAAAAGGCGATGTTCAAAAAGCCCTTAAAGGCGATAAGATAGCAATGTTTACTTCAATCGGTAATGCTTCAAAAGTTATCGAAAGAACAGCTAAATTAACTGATACAACTGTAGGTAAATATGCAGCTGAAGTTGTAGATACATTTACAAAAGCAGTTGACGGAAATAAATTTGGAACAGTAGCAAAAGGTGCATTAAAAGTTGCCAGAAGCGGAGATGAAATAGGTATTACTCTTTCAGGGATAAAGACATTAAAATCAGATTCACCTGCGAGAACATTTATTCAAGAAGCATGCGGATGGGCAGGTAAATTTATTGCAAAAGATTTAATATTAACCCACGGTGCAAAATTATTAAATATTAAAGGAATAAAACCTGTTGCTGATGCGGTAACAAATTTCTCAAAAAATACTAAAGGCTTTGGCCAAGTTCCTGCGATTGTAGGCGGTGTAACTTATACTTGGGCAAAAACATTTGGTAAAGATACAGGACGTAAAATCGGTACATTTATATGTGATGCTCTACATTTACCGCCAGAAGTAAAAGAAGAAAATAAAGTAAAAAATGAAAAAACGCCAAGAGAACTAGCGCATGCTCCATTAAGATAATTTTTTAAATATTACATACACTAACAACAAAAATACTTAGAATTTTAAAATTTTAAGTATTTTTGTTATTTAAAAATCATACTAATAAACTAAAAATATATTAAATAAATATTACAGTTTCGTTAAAAAATATTTTTTTTTTTAACCTTTTTAGTACAATTAAAATACAGACAAAAGGAGTTAAAATGGACAGATTAGTAGGACTTATCGGGATTGTTGTATTACTGTTTTTAGCATTTTTATTAAGCAATAATAAAAAAGCAATTAATTACAAAACAATAGGCGTCGGACTGGCTTTACAAATATTTTTTGCAATATTTATTTTTAAAGTTCCAATAGGACAGCAAATATTTTTAGGCATAGGCGCAGGAATCCAAAAATTATTAGATTTTGCAAATGTCGGCGGTTTATTCGTATTTGGTCCTTTACTTGATAACACAAAATTAGCTCAAGTATTCGGAGAAGGTAATACAGTATTTGCAATTCAATTAATAAGTGCAACAATCTTTATGATGATGACAGTAAATATACTTTACTACTATGGAATAATGCAAAAAGTAGTTACAATCCTTGGTAAAGCAATGAATAAAATCATGAGAGTAAGCGGTGCCGAAGCACTTTCGAACGTAGCAAGCGCATTCGTAGGACAAATTACCGCACAAATCATGATTAAACCATACTTAGCAAAATTAACTCGTTCTGAATTATTAGCATCAATGGCAGGTTCTATGGCATGTACATCAGGTGCAATGATGCCTATATACGCAATGATGGGTATTCCTATTGTTTATGTATTGGCATCAGCTGTTATGGCAATTCCTGGTGCTATGGTTATGACAAAAATTGTTTATCCTGAAGTTGATACTCCGGAAACAATGGAAAACATTAAATTAAGCAGAAGAAAAACTCACTCAAATGTTTTTGATGCTATTGCATCAGGAGCAGGCGAAGGCATGCAAGTTTCATTAAACGTAATTGCAATGCTACTTGCAATGGTTGCTTTAGTAACAATGTTAGATTATATCTTATCAGGATGCGGTTCATTTATTTATAAAACTCTACATTTATCTAATCCTGTAGTTTTAGGTCTGGATTTGCCACACCTAACTGTTAAAGCTATTTTAGGTAAGTTCTTTGCAATATTTGCACTAATTATGGGAACACCTCCTGCTGATGTATTTAATGTTGGAGGAGTTATCGGTGCAAAAATTATGATTAATGAAATGTTTGCTTATACTGATTTAGTTTCAATAAGAAGTATGATTTCTGAAAAAGCATTCATAATATGTTCATTTGCAATATGTTCATTTGGTAACTTCGGTTCAATTGCAACTCAAATCGGTGCTATTGGTGGACTTGCTCCAAATCAAAGAAAAAATGTTGCAAGATTGGGTATGAGAGCATTAATTTGCGGAACATTTACATGTTTTATGTCAGCATGTATTGCCGGAATTCTTTTATAAGAATTACATAAAAGAAATATAAAATAAAAAGTCCCATATAAAAATGGGACTTTTTATTTGCAAAAACATTTTGTTAATATTTCTTAACATAACCTCAAAATCATGGCAATTA
>CACZSH010000119.1 GCA_902783785.1 uncultured bacterium
CATCGCATAATCCATAAAAAAGAATTAACACGAGGAAAAGGAAAAGGTATTTGGATTTATTGGGACTATATAGTCCCTTTTTTATTGTTTAATTTCCGAAATAGTTTTTTAAATCAACAGTTAAATTAGCATTTTTACAAAGCTTTTTAAGCTTTGAAATTGCTCTGTTTTCTATTTGTCTTATTCTTTCTCTTGAAACACCGTAGTGTGAACCTATTTCGTCAAGAGTTTTCTTTTCTCCGTTATTATCAAGTCCATATCTTAAAATTAAAATATCACGTTCTTTTGGACTTAGTTGTTTTAGCATTTTTTGTATGTCTTCAAATAAATTTTCTTGTGAAACCCTATTGTCAGGTGCCATTGTATTTTCATCGACTATATAATCTGCGATTTTTGTAGAATCTTCTTTTTGATTAGCAGGAGTTTCAATACTTATTGTTGATTGAGCTGATTTTAAAATTGAAGTTAATTTTGAAACGCTCAATCCTAATTTGTACGCAACTTCCTGTTTTGTTGGTGGATGACCTAATTCTGTTGTAAGTTCAATAGTTGCTTTTCTTATTTTGCCTAATGATTCTATCATATGAATAGGTAGTCTTATAACTCTTGCTTTATCCGCTATTGCTCTTGTTATTGATTGTTGTATCCACCATGTTGCATACGTTGAAAATTTATATCCTTTTTCGTAGTCAAAACGTTCTGCAGCTTTCATCAGTCCAATATTTCCTTCTTGAATTAAATCAAGAAAAGACAAGCCTCTACCGATATATTTTTTTGCTATACTCACGACAAGTCTTAAATTTGCATTAACAAGAATATTTTTTGCTATTTCACTATTATTTTCTTTTATTTGTCTAGCTACTTCAATTTCTTCTTCATGTGAAATTAAAGGAATTTTCCCTATTTGTTGGAGATATATTCTTACAGAATCATCAGTATTTACTGTTGAAAGACTTTCTTGTATTTTTGGATCTTCTATTGATGATAACAAATCTTCGTCTTCATCAGATTCTTCTATTTTTGAAAAATCTATACCTTCTTCTGATATTTCCTCAGTATTAAAAAAAAGTTTTGTGTCGTCTTTCATATTATCTCTCGCTTAATAATTTTTGGCGAACGCTTTCAAATATTATAATACTTAATGCATTTGAAACATTCAATGAATTAAAGTTTTTTAACATAGGAATTTTTATTTTAAAATCCGCTAATTTTAATATTGATTTTGATACTCCTGCATGTTCTGCACCCATCACAAGAACAAAATTCATATCATTATAATTAACATCATAATAATTATCTGATTCAAAAGCTTCGGCAGCAATTATCCACCAGTCTGATTTTTTTAATCTTTGAATTGCTGATATTGGACTATTAACTTTTATAATATCAATATGGTTTATTGCACCTGCACTCGCTTTTTCTACGGTTGAATTTATAGGACAAGTTCTTCTTTCCGGTATTATTATTGCATCAACTCCTGCGCATACGCACGTTCTTATTATTGAACCTAAATTTTGTCCGTCTTCTATACCGTCAAGCATTACTATTCTTGAATTTTGGTGTTCTTTTGCTAAAAAATCTTCCAATTCAATAAATTTTATTGGTGATACAAGTGCAACAATTCCTTGATGATTATATTCATCATATTTTGATAAGTTTTCTTTTGCGGTAAATTGAAATAAAATACCTTTTTCTTTTGATAAATCTATAATTTCATTAATTTTTTCAGATGGATGAACACTTTTTGAAATTAAAATCTTATTAAATGTTCGATTTCCTGATTTTAATGCTTCAAGTACTGCATTTCTACCGTATACTATATCTTCCATTAAACTACCTCTAGCATTTTTGTTATGCAATTTCTTGCTTTATCGGCAATTTCTTTTTCTACAGTAATTTCGTGTTGTTCGTGAAGTAGTGATTCATATATATCTTCAAGTGTATTAAATTTCATATTATAACATACTAAATCTTCTTTTATCGGAATAAGTTCTTTTTTTGGATAATCTCTTTTAAGTCTGTCAACTACTCCTTGTTCCGTTCCGATTACAAAAGAATGTTCATCACTTTCTTTAACATAGTTCATTATCCCTGATGTTGAACCTACATAGTCTGCTAATTTGCTCACTTCTATATGACATTCAGGATGAACTAAAATTTTAGAATTAGGATATTTTTCTCTTGCTGATAAAACATCTTCTTTGGTAATTTTAAGGTGTGTCGGACAAAATCCCGGATATGTTGTAACTTTTGTAGATTTTAATTGAAATTCTGACCATTTTCCTAAATGTGTATCAGGAACAAATAAAACTTCTTTCGCATTTAAACTTTTTATAATTTTTTCAGCGTTTGCACTTGTACAACAAATATCACATAGTGCTTTTACTTCTGCTGTTGAATTTACATAACATACAACAGGAATATCAGGATGTTTTTCTTTAAATTCTTTAAGTTGAGTTTTATTAATCATATTTGCCATAACACAACCGGAATTTTTATTTGGAAGTAAAACTTTTTTATCAGGAGAAATTATTTTTGCAGTTTGAGCCATAAAAAATACTCCTGCAAAAACAATAATATCAGCATCTGTTTTTGCTGCCATTCTACTTAAATATAAAGAATCGCCAACAAAATCAGCAACTTCATCAATTTCTACATTTTGATAACAATGTGCTAAAATACAAGCGTTTTTTTCTCTCTTTAATTCTAAAATTTTATCCGTTATGTTCATTTAGAAACCTTAATTGACGTAAAATTTTATTCAACCTATAATAAATATTATATAATAGAAAAAAAGTTGTACAACATAATCATGCTGAATAATTTATTATCCAAATTTGGGGCTAGTTCTGGTGCTACAATAGGGGTTGCTCTATCACCGAGTGTCGGATTAGAAATGATAGAAATTGATAAAAACACAAAAACTGTAAGTAAATATGCTTGCAGACCTTTGGAATACAATTATTCTACTCGTGAAATTTCTGATTATGATGAATTTAGAACAACGTTATCAGCACTTTTTGATGATTTAAAAATACCAAAAACTTCTGAAATAATTCTGACTATTCCAAATGTTTATTTTGGGCTTGTTAATTTACCGCTCATGTTTGGTGATGAAGCTGTTAACAATGCTATTTTATCAGAAGTTGAACAGACATATATTTTTAAAAGACAAGAACCGGTTATTGGATGGACTAACATTGTTAAACCTAATCAAAATACTGATTCTACCGATATCTTATATTCTGCAATACAAAATAGTGCTTTAGCCGAAATATATGCTTCTTGTATGGAGGTTGGCTGTAAAATTGTTGGTATAGAAAATTCATATTTATCTTTGTTAAAAGCTTTGGATTATACAAATTTAGCTGAAGAGCAAATGAAGGATTTTGTTACATGGAATTTAATGATTATCAGCCAAAATAACTATTCTATTATTTCTATGTCAGGAAAAAATGTCATAAGCTATTATGAAGAACCTTTAGCTCTTAAATCATTTTCTGGTGAGGAAATTTATAGTGCTATAATATCTTCTTCTACTCTTACTCTTACTACTAATCCTGCAAACTGGCTTTATATAGTATCAGAAACAGATTTAGTATCAGCTGAAGTTCTTTCTAAAAAGATTTCTTTTGACGGTAGTATTACATATTTAGAGGGTAATAAATATGTTCAAAAGCCATTAATAGAAACTGCTAAAAATGTTATGCCGAATTTAGCATTAAAAATGACTCCGGAAATTATAGGTTCAGGGATTTATACTTTTGTTGATTATCCTATTAAGTTAAACTTAATAGGTGAGTTCAAATCAGATGATATAAAAGTTGAAAAATTTCCTGTATTAAATGTAGGAAATCTTTCTGTAGAAGTATCACCTTCCTTTTTGAAAAAAATGAGTATTTTTGTTGCTGTTCCTATTTTGCTTGTAATTTTACTTATTTTTGTAATTTTAAATGTTTTGCATAATAAACAAGTTGCAGAAAATGTTGTATTAACTGCAGAATTGGAAGCAAAACAAGCTGAAATGAAAAAATATGATGCTATTAAAGTAGATACATTTGATGAAAAAACAGAAATGTCTTTGATAAATGCTTATAATAAAGAAAAATTAATTTATTATACAGCTTTGGGTTTAAGTATTCCTGCAAAAACATGGATTACACAATTTAAGATCACAAAAATGGGTAAAGTTTATATAAGCGGAAAAACTTCCAGATTAGAGGATGTATATAATTTTTACAGAGATTTAAAGATGTCTGTAATAAATTCAGATTTAAAAGTTTATACTCTAGAAGCTATTGAAAATGATGATAGTGAAAGTACAAAAAAACCAAAATTCTATAGTTTTGAAATAACAAATATGGAAGATGTTGACATAGTTGCAATGAAGGAATATAGAGGATATAAAGGTGAACAGCGAAGTCAAAATCCTGAACAAGCTTTAACAGAACAAGATGTACCTGCTGCACCGGTAGCTGCACCGGCTGATGGTACACAACCTCAACCATCAGGTGATAATAACGCAGCACCACCGCCTCCTCCTCCGGCAGCTAGTGGTGATAATAATGAAAATCCTTTTAATAAAGGATTACCTCCAAATCTTGAAAAAATAGAAAGTTTCTAATATGGATATACAAAGTTTTTTTAAACAATATAGAGAATCATTATTATTTATTGCGTTAGCAATAATACTTTGTGTTGCTGCAGTTAATCAACTTAAGCCAAAAATAAATGATTTTATTTCATCAAAAAATGAAGTTACTCAAAAAAAGGCTTCAATTACACAGATAAATTCACAACTTCAAATGGCTCAACAACAAATGGCCAGACTTGAAAAAGCCAGAATAGCAAGTAATATGGTTAATAAAACAATTTTTCAACCTCGTTCTTTATCGCTTGATAATGAAGCGGGTTATAGTATTTTATTCAATGATATTTTCGAAATGGCTAAATCGAATAATATAAAAACTTATTCTATTCAATATGAATACAATCCTACGGATGATCCGTTTGTTGCTGCTAACAAAGGTTATAACGTTTGTCTTTTAAAAATGAAAATAATCGGTGGATATAAAAATTTTGAGGATTTTTTGACTGATTTATATAAATATCCATATTTTGTAAGTATAAGTAGTTATGATATTGTTCCTTACTATAAAGATAAAAATGTTTTATTTATTAAACTCGGTATTAAAGTTTATATGACGTCAGAATAATATTTAATTATTCTTTAAAAAGATTTTTTGTAATTGCAAACATTTGTTCTTTATTTTTTATACATGTATTACAAAAATCTGTTTCCAATGAAACTTTTTTAGAATAATCAGTAAAATTACTACCAGTTCTGCCTCTATAATCATTTGCTAAAAATGGACATGAATATACTCCTTTATTAGTTAATATTCTTGAATTTTTACAATCAATAGTACCATTTATTGTTGATAAATCTTCTGTAGAATTTGATTTTTGCCATGGTTCATTTATTTTTATATTTTTATCATTTAAAACTATATCAATATTTTTAAAAATTTTAGTAAGCTCTTCTGTTATTTGTTTATTATTTTCTTTATAAAAATTTGTTATACATAATACAATGTAAAAATCATATTTATTCAGGTGTTTAACTGCATGAAGTACCTGTCTAAAACTTCCTCTGCTTCTCATTTCATCATTTTTTATTTCATTATAATGTGCTAGTGGTAATTGATATATAATAGAGTAATCACTTTCATTTTCTACTTTTTTTAAAAAGCGAGCTTTTTTTTCATTTATAAAACTTCCATTTGTGCAAATGCAAACATTTGTCCTTTTTAAACATAATCTTAAAATACTGTTAAAATCAGGATGCGTCATTGGTTCGGCACCTGTTAAATATATACAATTTAATTTTTCATTTTTAGTTTCTTCAATTGCTTGTTTGATTTTATCTATTGATATGAAATCTTTTACTTTTTTATTTAATGGAAAATCAATATAACATTGTTTACAATGTTGGTTACAATTTTTTTCAGTTAATTCTATAAATAAATTATTTAATTCTTGTAGTTCACATATTGGTGCGCAAAGTAATATGTTTTTATTAGTCATTTTTATCTCCTTTTATTTGTATTTTAAAATTTAAAAAGGAGTTTTAAATTAACCATGCGGACAAATTGTATAAATTTTTATTTTAACATTTCTGCAGGTTTTTTTATTTGGAATTGTTTTACTAATAATTTATGATTTTCTTTTTTAAATAAATAAAAATCTACATCAAGAGTTTCTACTTGCGGATTTAAATTTTTTTCATCTAGTTCTGTTGAAAGTCTAATTGTTGAAGTTTGTTCTCCCATTGGAAAAATATTTTCATATGCAAAAATTTGCTTATCAAAAGTTCTTATCTTATGCCCATTTTCTTTAAACAAAAGTCTGGCTGTTAAATTTCTTATATTAAATGGAGAATTGTTTCTTAGTTGGAATTTTACATCAACGTCAAGATCTTTGTTATGTTTATTATATAGTACGCTAATATCAGAAATATCAACAATAACGTCATTTTTATATAAAATCGTTGAAGATACTTTATCTTGAAAACGCTTTGCTTTCATAGCATATAAATCTTTTGCCGCTATATCGCCTAATACTTCAGCACTTTCTGATATTTCCATTAAAAGATTGTAATACATATAATAATCAAGCATTTCCGGAGCTTTTTTTCTCACATCTTCAAGCAATTCAAAAGATTTATATGGATTGGTTTCGAGATATAGTAATGCTAATTTGTAATTTATTTCAGGTTTATCATTTAATTCATCAGCTTTTTCAAGATAGTAAGTACCATCTTCTATAATTCCTTTCTCTACCAATACATCTGCTATTGATTCATAGCAATTTGAAAGTCTGATTTTTGCATCTTCCATTTCTTTTTTATTGCAACGTTTTAAATAAAAAATAGCTTTTTCATATTTACTTGCTGCTTGCGGATAGTATTCTGCAGCAAATAATTTATTACCGATTTCTTTATATATCATTCCTTTATTTTTTATTAGTTTTTTATCAGGTTTATCGGTAATTTCATCCATTAATTTTTGAGCTTCTGATAATTTATTCATTTTGATATATAAAGTTGCTAATTTATATCTTGCATTGTAGGCCATATACGGTGATTTTTCTACGGCAATTAATAATTCTCTTTCGGCATTATTATAATCTTTTTTTATTGCATATAGTGTTCCTAAACGAATATTATATCCATAATTTTTCGGATATTTTGTTAAAAGATATTGATTTTTTTCTATTAAAAAATTTATTAAGTAATAATCTATTTCATCTGTTGATTTACTACTTTTATTTTGGTTTATACTATTTGGTGTATAAATCCATGTACAAAATGTTATTGATGCAACTATAAGCGCAACTATAAAAAAAGTTATAGCAAAAGTATTAATATAAGAAATTATTTCATCATTTTTTACGTTATTCATCTACTTCCTGTACTGCTATTGAAGTTATACCATCAAATGCTTCACATTTTTTATATGCGGTTTGTAAAGGATTTTTATCTTTTATTCTAATTACTGCTACAATTTTTGCATCGTGCTCTTTGTCTGAATCAACTTTTTTTATTTCATTCAAATATGGAAATTCTTTCATTATGTAATTTTGAATGTTATTAACATTACATTGATTACATTTTAAAATAAGTTTCAATCGTCTTTTTGATATTTTACGTTTTTCTAAAAAGTTTCTTTCTATCCATTTTATAAATATTAAAACAACTATACTTAAAACAGAACTGATAATTGCAATATCAAAATTACCGGTACCGCAAGCCATACCAATTGCTGCAGCTATCCATAAGGTTGATGCTGTTGTAAGACCATGAACAGAAGCACCATTTTTCATAACAGTTCCTGCACCTATAAACCCGATACCTGTTACAATTTGTGCTGCGATTCTTGCTGTATCTCTTAAACCTGTTGCCTGATTAACTATTACATTATCTCCAATTGCAAAAGTTGGAAATCCATGGATAGAAAGTAATGTAAATACACAAGAACCCAAACATACAAAGATATGTGTTCTTAAACCTGCTTGTTTATTTGTTAATTCTCTTTCAAGTCCTATTGCAAATCCCAGTATAACTGAAGTTACTAAACTTATTGCATATTGTATCATATCTATCCTTTATCTTGCTTTACTTTTTGGATCTAAAATATCTCTTATTGTATCACCTATTAAATTAAATGACAGAACTGCAACAAAAATTAAGAAACCGGGGGTTAAAAGCCATGGTCTGTATAAAATATTTGTATATTCTTGAGCTTCTTTAAGCATATTACCCCAGCTCGCATCAGGTTGCTGTATTCCAAGTCCTAAAAAGCTTAAACCTGATTCAGATAAAATATACCCTGGTATAGATAAAGTCATTGCAACAATAACATAACTTGTTGTTTGAGGCAGTATATGTTTCAAAATAATTTTTATATTTGAAAGTCCTATTGATTTAGCACTTTCAACAAATTCTTGTGTTTTTATTGATAAAACCATACCTCTTACAACTCTGGCAAATCCTGCCCATCCAATAAGAGCTAAAATTATTACAATAAGAATAAATCTTTGTATACTTGTCATGTTTGAAGGTAAAATTGCCGCAAGAATTATCAATAAATAAAAGCTTGGTATTGACATTACTGCTTCTGCAAATCTCATCATTAATATATCAATCTTTCCTCCAAAATATCCTGATATTCCTCCATATAAAAGTCCTATTGGAAATAGTACAAATAAAGCTAAAAATCCAATAGTCATAGAAATTCTACCGCCAAACAATAATCTTGAAAATACATCTCTGCCATTTATATCTCCGCCTAAAAGATATAATCTACCTTCATTTTCTACTGTTATAAGATGTCTTTTCATTGGTATTATTCCAAATGCTTTATATGGCATTCCTTTACCCAAAAATTTGATGTAATATTTTTTACTTCTATCTAATTTATACGTTGTTTCTAATAATTCAGCATCAAATTCTCTTTTATAGTTGTATGTATAAGGTCTGGAAATTTTACCTTCTGATGTTATTGTATATATCGGTGAAGGCGGCACGTAAGATAAATCTCTATCTGAAAAATCTTTTGTATATGGTGCTAAAAAATCTGCGAATAACAATGCTGTATATATCAAAATTAGTACGATTAAAGCAATTAATGAAAATTTATCTTTTACAAGTTGTTTTAATATATTTATCATAATGCTTACCCCCTAACCCTTATTCGAGGATCTGTAAGGATAAGTAATATATCTGAAATCAAATTTCCAGCAATAAGCATAAAAGCTCCCATCATTAAAGATGCCATTACAAGGTTTATATCTGATTTTAGTACAGCTTCAAGAATTAATCTTCCAAGTCCAGGGTATTGAAAAACATATTCAGTTAATGCTGCGCCTGAAAGTAATGAAGAAAATTCAAAGCCTAATAATGTTATCATTGGATTTACAGCATTTCTTAATGCATGTTTAAATAAAACTTTCTTTTCACTTAAACCTTTTGCTCTTGCAAATTTTATGTAATCTGAATCTAATACATCTAAAATATTTGCTCTCATTTGTCTTTGTAAACCTGCTAGAGATATAGTAAATAATACTGTTACAGGTAAAATTAAATGATGTATTATATCTAAAAATTTATGCAAAAATCCCATTTCGTCAAAATTATAACTGGTTAATCCGCCGACAGGAAACCAACCGCTTTTTACTGCAAAAATTAATAATAAAATTGCAAAGAAAAAGGACGGTATTGCCATACCTATACTTGTTAAAAATGTTAAAAACCTATCAAATGGCGTTTTCCATTTTATCGCAGCAAGCATTCCTAAAGGAATTGCAACTGACCAAGTCATAAAAATTACGACTATTGTTAAAAGTAAAGTATTTGGTATTCTTTCTTTTAATTTTGAGGCAACACTTTCTCCTGTCGTAGTTACTCCTAAATCTCCTTTTACAAAAGATTTTGCCCATAAAATATATTGCTTCCATATTGGTTTATTTAAACCCATTCTTTGTGCTTCTTTTTGTAGTGTTTCTTTTGAAATTGACGGATTTAATTTTAGTTCTGCCAATGGATCAACAGGACTTAATCTTATTATGAAAAAGCTTATTATAGATACCAATATCAATAACGGTATCGTTTGTAATATTCTTTTTAATATGTATATTAATATTTCATGCATTTTATTTATCCACGTATATTTCTTCTATATTATACATTACTCCGTTTAAGATTGACGGATAAATATTTTTAAATTTTTTTCTTACGGCAATTATTCTGGTTGGTGAATATAAATATATTATTGGTTTTTCTTCATAAACAATTTCTTGATATTTATTGTATAAAGCTTTTCTTGAATTGAAATCAGTTTCTAAAGATGCTTTATCAAAAATTTCGTCTAATTGTTTTTCAAAATCAAATCGATCATCATAAGATGTTTTTTCTAATCTTTGGTTAAATAAGTGAAGAGAACCATAAGAATTCCAAACATTTTTACCATTATGAGGTTCTAGCGGTGAACCGGTTAAACCCATTAATATCATATCCCAATCAAGAGTGTTAACCATTTTATTAACAAGTGTATTAAATTCGATAGGTTTAAAATTAACTTTCATTCCCAAATCTTCAAGGTCTTGTTTTACCATTACCCCTAAAGATTCTCTTTCTATATTTCCTGCATTTGTATATAAATCAAATTCTACAATATTTCCATATTTATCAAAAAGTTTTCCGTTTTTATTTGTATAAAATCCTGCTTGTTTTAAATATTCTCTTGAAATATCAATATCTCTTTTATGTCCTTTTATATCTTTATTTAAATAAATTGAATTCAAACTTTCTGCGGTAAATAATGGTTCTGCAAGACCATTTGCAATATTTTGAACCATATTATCTCTATCTATTGCATAATCTATTGCATATCTAAAGTTTTTATCTTTAAACCAAAATTGTTTTTCCGGTTGAACATAATATTTTCCTTCCGGATTTTTTCTGTTATTTAAATTTAATACAATAAACATTGTTCCTGTATCAGGTCCGATATTATAAATTTTATAATCGGAAGAAGCTTCTTTTTGTTTGTATCTTGCGACATTTGATCCTTTTAGAGATATGACATCAATTTCTTTTGCTTCAAATTTTAAAATTTCATTATTAGCATCACCTACTATTAAATAAACAACTTTATTTAAATATGGCAACTTTTCATTTTTTGTATTAATTTCATAATAGTTTGGATTTTTTATAAAAACTACTCTTTGAGCAGGTTTGTATTCTTTTAATTTAAAAGCTCCAGATGTTACAAAAGTTTCCGGAGGAGTTGTTGTTGAATAAAAACCATCAAAATATTTAGCTCCTTTTTTTGTGGCATTTTCAAATACGTGTTTTGGTGCAATTTCTGCTGAAAGTTGTCTTAAAAATGGTGCAAAAGGTTTTGGTAAAGTGAATTTTACGGTATAATCATCAATTTTTGATATTGTTGGTAATTTTCCGTCAATTATACAGCTATCTCTTAATGAAGTATTGCCTAATCCTGCAAAAATTATATCTTTCCATGTAAAAATAACGTCATCTGCAGTTATTGGTGTTTCATCAGACCATTTTAAACCTTTTCTTAAATATACATAATAATCATTACCTTTTATTTCGTATTCTTTTGCTAATTTTGGTATTACTTCACCTGTTTTTGCATCAGTTGTAAATAAACCGTCAAACATCATGCCTGCCATTTGTGATGATGTTGCATCTTTAGATGTGAATGGATTGAATGTTTTTGGACCTTCTCCAAAAATAGATAGTATTATTTCTCCTCCAAATTTACCTATTGGTGCTTGTGTTTGAAGATAATCTATGCCATCTTTTGTTACTGTTTTTGCTTTTTCAGGAAAATTATATTCTATATTTTGATTTAAATTTTTATTAACTGCTGTTTTTTGTTCAGGAATATCTTTTCTGATACAAGCTTTTAAAAATAACAAAAGAGTAAATATTATTAAAAATATATAAATTACACGTTTCATGCTCTCATTATCACAAAAACACATGATTTTTCATACCCCATATTACGAATTTTTTGTATAAAAATTTTTAAAACGAGAATATATGTAACAAATTCTGTTTGATTTTTTATAAAGTTGTTATAGGAGGAAAATATTTTATGTATTCAATAATTTTATCTTTTAACAGACCAAAAAATATTTTAACAAGTAGAGAAGAAGAAGTTTTAATTGAAGTTGTAAAAGGTAAAAAAAATGGGGAAATAGCCAAGGATCTTTTTATAAGTATTCATACAGCTAAGTTTTATGTTGCTTCAATTTTACAAAAGTTTGGCGTAGCAAGACGCTCTGGTATTATTGTTAAAGCCATAATTGAAGGTTGGGTTGATATTGTACAATGATATTAAATTTCTAATTTATTTAAAAAACATATTATTGTTTAATTTATTTTTATCTATTAATAGTTGGGCCTGATTTTTATAAGAATCTGCTTTTTCAGGTTCATTTTTAACAATATATATTTTTGATATTAATAAATTAAACATAATTGATAATAATTCATTGGAGTCAGGGTTTTTGTCTAATAATGCAATAGTATTTTTGGCTATAGCAAGACCTATATCGGGTTGGTTTTGATTTATTTTTAAATCACTAATAAAGAACCAAGCCAAAATAGATGCGTTTAGTAAACCATTTTGGTTTCCGATTTCTTTTACGTTTTGATATATTTTATGTGATTTATCATATTCTCCAAGAATTTTATATGAATATCCTATTAATAAGTCACATATTAAATCAAGTTGTGCAAGATTATTTTCTTTTGCTGAAAGTTTTGCCTGATAAATATTTTTTGCGAACATTTTTATATCGCTATTTATGTATTCAAATGCTTTTAGCATATTGTATATATATGTTCCGAAAATATTTGAATCAGCGAGCATTTGAGGGTTAATATTTAAATCGTAATCTTCTCCTCGCATAAATCTTTGAAGGTATACAAATAATGAATAAGATTCAGGTATAACTTCAAGTTGATCTGAAACTTTTTTAATCAATGGTCTTACATCTTCTGATTGGAATATTTTTGCGATGCAAACATATCCTATTGTGTCAAATACTGATGAGAATACTTGATCTTGCGGCATTTTATCAGTAATTAACAAAGCAATATTTTCAGGCGTAAAGGTTGAAATTAAATCTTCACCAAGAGAAATACATTCTTTTAAATATCCTGTATTAAAGAAGATATTTACTTTTATCAATGATACCCAGAACAATATTTTGTTGAAATTTTTATCTGCAGGATTGAATGTCGATTCAGGTAATCTTGATAATATTTTATTTGATAAAGCAGTTGCTTGTGTATAATTTCCTGTTCTTAAACAACATTGCAAAATTTTATTACACAAATTTATAACTTTTTTATCTTCCATTGCATGTTCAATGTTTTCTAACATGAGTTTAGAGAAGTTATATAATTTTGTAGGTATAAACTTATACAACATATTTGAAATATTTTCGTAAATTATCATTTTATATTCATTGATAGATTTTTGAATTTCTTCGTCAGAATCTTCTTCCATCATTTTCAATAATATTATGCTGTAATTTAAGTAAGAACTGAAATCTCCCAGTAATAAGACAATATTTGAAAGTTTTTTCCATATGTCTTGTATTTTCTTTTTATCATCTAATAAAGTATAAACAGTTAGATTTACAGGTAAAGGAACTTTGTCATCTACTACAGTACTTAAAAGAAAACTTGCAATTTTTTTCTTCTCTTCTGCATCAAGCATACTGTCAATAATTGATTTTAACAAATTATAGTTGTTAAAATATACAACGTTATCTTCTAAATAAATATAACCGCTTTCATCAAGTAAACCTAAAGAATCTCCTAAGTTAGGAATGTTTAATGATTGTAATGTTGCAATATCAATTCTTGGGCCTAAATATAGCAGTATGACAAATATACTGTAAGCTGATTTATTATGTGTTAAAAATCTGAATCTTGTTTCTAAAAGTTTTTCTATTGTTGGAGAAAAAACTACGGATTTTTGATTTTTTATTACATATTTATCATTTTTTAGTTCAAGAATATCATTCTCAAGAAGATAATGTGTTGCATGGTTTAAATATAGTGGACAACCTTTTGTATATTGTGCAATTTTTTCTAAGTAGAAAGAATCTAAAATTTTTGAATACATATCTACAAAAGGTGTTATTATTTTTTCAAAATTAGAACCTTTTATTATTATTTCTGTATATACAGGATTTGATAATAAGAAGTGAGAATTTTTATGTAGTGAGAAATTTTCATCTGCTAACAATAATAAGTTTAAATTGTATTTATTAAAATCTTTTAGTAACATTTGTAGTATTTCAAAAGAAGTAATATCTACTTTTTCAAAATTTTCTACATATATTAAACTACGTTCTAATGTGCTGAATAAAATTGTAAATATATTGTATAAAGTATCTCTAACATCTTCAGGATTCATTCCTTTTACAGGCTGTAAATTGATTAAAGCTTTTATAACTCCTGTTTTATCAAGCTTTTCAAAAGTGGAGAAATTATTATTTACAAAGTTTTTTGCTGAAATGGAAAATTTAAATATTGAAGATAATAGTTCATAGAAAAATCCATAGGGTTTATTTTTTGTATTATCTGTACAAGTAACCTTAATTACACGATCACAAATTCTGTTGCTTAATACAAGTTTTGGTATTTCATTTGATACAGGGTAATACTTTTTATTTGTTTTTACGGAAATTATATTTTTAGAATTTTTGGTTAATAACGAAATTATATTGCTATTTAAATCACCTGATTCTATTGTTATAAATTCACAAACTTGTTCATCAAAATTAAGTTTTTTAATATTGTGAATAATAGTATCATCACCTTGTAGTTCAAGCTCTGTATCAATTTCATCTAATGATAATTCTTTTAAACGTTCTTTTATATGATTATTTCTCGGTTCATCATCTTCTTTTGGTATAGGAATATATTTTTTTAAATCTAATTCAAAGAAATTTTCAAGTTTGTCTTTCACAAGAACTGTTCCGAGCTGTGCCAAACTAATTTTATTTCTAAGAACGTCAGCTGTACTACTATCAAGTAATACCTGTAACGCATTGTGGAATTGTCCTTCTGATGTATTTTTATACATCATTTTTATATTAAATCCGGATTTAAAATCTTCCGGTCGAGTGTTTATATTTCTTTTTATTAATGTAAGATTGCATCTTAAAAGAGTATTGTGAGTATGATGAAGTTTTATATTAAGCTTCATTATAGGTTTTGCGATTCCAATTATGAACGAAAGAGCCTTAAAAACGGAATCTTCAAAAGATTGTTCTTTATTGAATTTAATTACATAGGATTTGTCTATAATTTGCCATTTAATACCAATTTGAGAACAAAAACCTACAATTAAATTGTGCAAATTTGCTTGAAATTTTCTAAATGCATCTTGAGAATTAAAAATATCTTTTAAGCTTGAAATATTTGGAAAATCAATAACAATACAAGCAAAATCAAGAATAGTAGATTCGTTCATTGCTATACTTAAATATGTATCCATTCCGCATTTAGAACAATTTTCTGTTTGAGTAAGGTTAATTTTTCCACAATTGTGGCATTTACTTAAGATTGTATATCCGCATTTTGTGCAAATACTTGTTTTGTTTAGTGTTCCGCAAACAGGACATGTTAATTGTAAGACCTTTTTACAATTAGGACAAATTTTTGTATCCGCACTTACTTCATGATTACATTTTGGGCATTGCATATATAGATTATATCAGTTTATTTTAATAAATCAATTTTTATGTTACAATACCATTTAAAAGAGGGAGTTTTTTATGGAAGTTCTTAGATATTTATTTAATCCTGCGTTAATGATAATTTTCCTGTTTTTTATTTTTTCGGTTATTTATTGCGTTTATAAGTATCAAAAAATTAATGAACAAATGGTAATGCTTTTAAACTATTTGAAAAAATTTAAAAAATCAGATTTAAGTTTTAGATTTAAAGAATTTGATGATGGCTTAAGTTCAAATCCTTATATTTCAAATATTTGGACCGAATTTAGAAATACACTTGTTTTTGATGAAAATGTTGTTCTCTCAAATGAAAAAGAAGATGTTGTATTTGAAAATGCATCTCAAGTTATTTCAGGTATTCAAACTACGGTTGATTCCGCATACTTTTTTAATGAAGAAATGCTTGTAACATCAAAATTAAATTATAAATTTGTTCAAGTGACACCAACATTGTTAACAGGTATGGGACCTTTATTTACGTTTATGCATATTGCGTTTGCATTTGCGCATGTTGATTTTTCAACAAATGAAGCTACTATGACTACTATTTCTAATTTAATTTCAAATATGCAGATTGCGGCATTGTGTTCTGTTTTTGCTGTTGGTGAATCTTTGATTTTTCTAATGCTTGAAAGACTTTTGTATAATTATAAGTGTAGACAACCTCTTACAGAAATTCAAAATTGTTTTTATAAATTGTTTGATAGTGTAACTTCTGAAAAATTCTTAATTGAGCTTTTGAAAACAACTAAAATTCAAAATAATTCATTAACAAATGCTATGAAAACAATGCCTAAAAGTTTTAAAGAGGCTTTAGATAAAAGTTTATCTTCAATTATGATTCCTTATCTTGACAATATTTTGTTTAACCTTGATAAAATTAAGGAAAACAATACTAATACTTTTAATCAAAATGCAATTGATTCTGTAGATGATTTGTTTCAAGGATAATGTTATTTAATATACGGTGTGAAGATGTTTAAAAAATCGTTTAATAAATCTGATTATAAAGAAGAAAATATTTTTTGGATAACAATGTCCGATTTGTTATTAGGTTTAATGATTATATTTTTAACCTTATTTATTATGTCAATGGTTGGATTTTCACAATCGAAATTTGCCGAAAAATCTGCACAAAGAGAGTTAGCTGAAACACTTTCTGATAAATTTTTAAAAAATAATATTAAAGTAAATGTGGATAAATTATCCGGATTAGTAGAAATTTCTGACTTAGAATTATTCGATACGGGTAGCTATAATTTGTCAACAAGGGGTAAAAAATATTTAGATAAATTTTTTCCTATCTATATAAATACTATTTTTTCTAATCCTGAAATAAGTGATAAAGTTGAAAATATCGTAATTCAAGGACACACAGATTCTCAAATGTTTAAAGGTTTAAAGACTCAAGATGAACAATATGCTAAAAATCTTGAATTATCATCTCTTCGTGCGATTACTGTTGCTAATTATGTATTTCAAACAAATTATGATAAAAAATACAGAAGTAAACTTCATAAAGTTGTAATTGTTGAAGGAAAAAGTAACACAGACCCCGTTTTAAAAAATGGCAAGGAAGATCTTGATAAAAGCAGACGAGTTGAATTAGATATTAGAATGAAAACCGATGTAGATAAAATTGAAAAATTATTGTTAAATGGTGCTTTAAAATAATAATTGTGAATTTTTGTAAACAAAGGTTTAAAACGGCTGAAATGCAGGTATAATCATATATATCGTCAAAATGATACATGTTACATATTAAAGATATGGGTTCATTTTGCCGATATTTCATGTGTACGTGTAAAGAAAGGTCGATAAAATGGGATTAGCAGCATGTCAGGCAAGATTGTTAACATTAACAATGAGAAGAACTGACGATCAATATAAATTGATGAAGCTAGCAAA
>CACZSH010000120.1 GCA_902783785.1 uncultured bacterium
AGACGGTACAGTTGGTGCTAACAAAAACTCAATTAAAATTATCGGTCAATATACAGACAAAGATGCTCAAGCATACTTTGCTTATGATTCTAAAAAATCATTTGGTGTTACAGTTTCTCACTTAAGATTTGGTGACAAACCTATTAAATCTACATATTTGATTACTGCACCTGACTTTGTATCATGTTCAGCTCATGCATACATTGGCAGATATGACTTATTAAAAGGTATTAAAGAAGGCGGTACATTCTTGTTAAATTCTCCTTATACAAAGGAAGAAGCATTTGCTCACTTAACAAGAGATATGCAAGAAACTATTATTAATAAGAAAATCAAATTCTACAATGTAGATGCTGAAAAATTAATAAAAGAACAACCTGGTTTAAGAGGTAAAGGTGCAAACACAGTAATGATGGTTGCATATTTCAAAGTTTCAGGAATTATTCCGTTCGAACAAGCTCTTGAAGGTATGAAAGAAATGACTAAGAAAACATTCAAGAAAAAAGGCGATGATGTTGTAAATATGAACTTGGCATTGATAGATGCTGCAGTTAACGCAACAGAAGAAGTTGTAATTCCTACTTCATTAGACGGTGTTGCTCATGCTGAAGAAATCAAATTGATTCCTGATAACGCTGATGAATTTGCAAAATCAATTATTGAACCGTCAATGAGACAAAAAGGTGATGACATTCCTGTATCAGCAATGAGCGTTGATGGTGTAATCCCTACAGGTACAGCTTGCTTAGAAAAACGTGGTATTGCTCCAAGAGTTCCTCACTGGAATTCAGAAGCTTGTATCCAATGCGGTATCTGTGCATCAGCATGTCCTCACGCAGCAATTAGAACAAAATTATTTGAAGCAGATACATTGAAAGATGCTCCTGAAACATTTAATACAGTAGATGCAAAACCTGCATTGAACGGAGAAAAATTCAAACTTCAAGTATATTGTAAAGATTGTACAGGTTGCGGTGTATGTTTGGATCAATGTCCTGTAACTCAAAGAAAACCAGAAGCACCTGCATTATCTTGGTCAACAATTGAAAAAGAAGATGCAGCAGGCGAAGAAAATAACGAAAAATTCTTTGATGCAGCTCCTGATAATGTAATGGGCAAAAACACAACAAAAACTATCAAAGGTGCAATGTTGAGAAAACCATTATTTGAATTCTCAGGTGCTTGTGCAGGTTGCGGAGAAACACCTTACGTTAAATTAGTTTCTCAATTATTCGGTGAAAACGCAATCGTTGCAAACGCAACAGGATGTTCTTCAATTTATTCAGGAACATTCCCAACAATTCCTTATACAACAACTAAAGAAGGCAGAGGTCCTGCTTGGGCTAACTCATTATTTGAAGACAATGCTGAATTTGGTTTTGGTATGAGATTAGCTGTTGATGCAAATAGAAGTACTTTAAAAACTTATGTTGAAAAAGTACTTGCAAAAGAAGATGCTCCTGCAGATTTAAAAGAAGCTTTAGAAGGTGCGATGGCTCATTGGGATAACTCAAAAACAGAAGAAGCAGTTGCTGCACAAAACAAAGCAAAAGAAGTAATTGAAAAATACGCAAAAGAATGCGGTTGCGATACAATAAAGAAAATAAAAGAACTTGAAGATTACTTTACAGATAAATCAGTATGGATTATCGGTGGTGATGGATGGGCAAACGATATCGGATACGGCGGTATTGACCATGTTCTTGCTCAAAATAAAAACGTAAATATCCTTGTCCTTGATACAGAAGTTTATTCAAATACAGGCGGACAAGCTTCTAAATCAACACCAACCGCTGCAGTAGCAAAATTTGCAACAGGTGGTAAACCAACATATAAGAAAAACATGGGATTGATGAGCATGTCTTATGGTTATGTATATGTTGCATCAGTTGCACTAGGTGCTGATAGAAATCAAACTCTAAAAGCATTCCAAGAAGCAGAAGCTTATGATGGTCCATCAATTATCTTTGCTTATGCTCCATGTATTGCACACGGTATTGATATGAGCAAAACTCAAACAGAACAAAAACGTGCTGTTGAAGCAGGATACTTCCCTCTATACAGATATAATCCTGCAAATGAAAAACCGTTTACATGGGATGCAAAAGAACCTACAGCAGAATATCAAGACTTTATTAAGTCTGAAGGACGTTATAAATCACTATTAAAAACAAATCCTGATGCTGCTGAAGAACTTTACAAACAAGCGGAAGAAGATGCTAAAAACCGTATGGCTCAATACAAAGCAATCGGAGAAATATTATAATAACAATATTATAGATAAAAAGAAAGCGGACGGTTTTAACCCGCCCGCTTTCAAAATATAATTTTTATGTTTAAAAGGCGGTTATGATTTATCATAACCGCCTTTTAAAATCTATTATTTATATTTAGTTAACAGGAACATCAATCGGGTTTGTTAAAACAACTGTTAAAATATCACCTTGGTTAAATGAAACATCTGAACCTTTTTTAAATAAATCGGCAATACTATCACCAATTAAATAAGCTCCGCCACCTATTGCTCCACCTAATGCACAAAATGGTGTTGTAACAAATTTAACTGCAGTTGGAACATTTGCATCAACAGCAAAATCTACTGCATTTGTAGTTATATCTTTTGTTTTGTCCCAATTATCTTGTAGTGCTTCACCATATCCTAATTTTTCATATAAGCCTCCATCAAAAGTTGTTTTCATTGTTGCATAAACAGCCATATCTAAAGGCATTTGTCTTCCTCTTGGTGTTACAATGTGGTCAAAATCTAAATATAAAACTGCTCCTCTTGATAATCTCTTTGCCGGAGTAATTTTTGAAACACTTCCTCTAATTAATGAACCGGCAGGAAGAATAACATTTGTGTTTGTTTTTTCATCATTTAGTAATATTGCTGAAAAATAATCATCGGTTTGATTGGTTTTCGTACTCAATGGTTCTTGAAGTTGTATTTGGAATTTTGTTCCTTTAGGTATTCTTTTTGTTTCTGCTTTTGATTTATATACAGTATCTGCAGCATATACTGTCATTGTTGATATTAAAAAAATAAATGCTGTTAATATCGTTAATAACTTTGTTTTCATTGCGTTTCCTCCGTCTTTAATTCTATTATTAAAATCTTAAAAATCAAAATTGTAAACAAATGTTAAGAAACATGCAATAAAAAAGGCAATTTTTTTTACAAAATTTACTTTATATAAGAGTAAGAGATAAGAGAGGATTTCAGAATGAGAGAACAAGAATTAAACACTATAATGTCAGTTGTAACAGATCCAATTAACAATGTTTATAGAGCTGATTCTTTTGCTAAACAAGAAGAAATCCGTAGAATGTGCAGAATATTCGAAATCTCAAATTCTCAACACAACAAACACAAAATGTTAGCTATCAAAAATATGGCAACTTTCAAATTAGTTTTAAGCAACAACTAATCTTAAACTAATTAAAAAAGATTTTAAACAACAAATTTATACTCTCTCTCTCTATTTTAAAGTTTTTGGTCAGACTTTCTCGGTTTGACCATTTTTTTTGCTTTTTATTGTAAAATTATATTAGTGAGGTAATTTATTATGCTTGCAGATTATCATTTACACACACATAACAGTGATGATTCAAAAGTGGAAATGTATGAATATGCTGAAAGAGCAATACAAATTGGTTTTGATGAGTTTTGTTATACAGACCATAAAGATTATGATGTAGATGGTTTGAATGGTATTGAATCAGATAAATATTTAATTGAATATAAAAAAGTTTTAGAAAAATATAGTGATAAAATTAATATCAAATTAGGTGCAGAATTTGGTATGCAAATTTTTAATATTAATAAATTTGAAAATTTATTCAAATCTTTACCTTTAGATTTTGTTATTCTTTCTTTCCATACTGTAGATAAAAAAATGCTTTGGAACAAAGATTTTTTTGAAGGAAGAACTCAAAAAGAGTATAATGAAAGATATTATCAAGAAATTATTGATGTAACTAAAATTTATAAAAATTATTCTGTACTTGGACATTTAGACTTAATAAGAAGATATGATACAAGTTATTATCCTTTTGAAAAAATAAAAGATTTTATTGCAGAAATTTTAAAACAAATTATAAAAGACGGAAAAGGTTTGGAAGTTAATACATCTTGTTTTAGATACAAAATTCCTGATTTAACTCCATCTGTTGATATTTTAAAATTGTACAAAGATTTAGGTGGTGAAATTTTAACAATCGGAAGTGATTCACATAGCGTTGAACATTTTGGAGCAAAAATATTTGATGTTCAAAAACAATTAAAAGAACTTGGTTTTAATCATTTTTATACATTTGATAAAATGCAGCCAATTGGACATAATTTAATTTAATTGTTATTGTTTGAATTCTACTTTTTTTAATAAAAAGGCAACAGGAAGTATTATAATTATTGCAATAGCATAAATTTTGTAAGCACTCATAAAGGCACTAAGAGTTGATTGTTGTAAGAGTAAGTTTTGTAATTGAGCACCTGCTTTAAGTTGTGCTGTTATAATGTCATTTCCCATCTGTATAAAATTTGCAGTCAACATATTAAATTTTTCAGAAAAGACAGAATTAAGCATGGTCATATTATCAACGAGGTAATTTTGATGAATTTGAGAATATCTTGATACCAAAAAACCAACAGAAGAAGTTCCAACTGCACATCCCACATTTTTTACAAGATTTTGTA
>CACZSH010000121.1 GCA_902783785.1 uncultured bacterium
ACCAACATTTGCCATACATTCGTGAACTTCGATTTTCTTAACTTGCGCAAATGCAATTAAACCGAAAATCAAACCTAACACAGACACCGCAATACCAATTAATAATAAAGTGTGTCCTAAAGGGTAATGTTCAGCAATGTTTGGAACAACTAAATCTGCTTCACTAGCCATTGCAGGAGCAGACACTAATAGCATTGATAGAACAGATGCTAATAGATTTTTCTTAGTGTTTTTTTCCATGCGTTCTCTCCTTAAACTAATAACTTTATTTTTATCTTTTGAATAAAAATAAAACACTACATTGTATACATAATTATACTTTAAATACGATAAAGAAGAAGTATTGTAAATATTTATTAACAAAAAATCAATTATTTAGAGGAAAAAGTTTTTATATAGATGTAAGGTTGGTTAAAGGTTTTATTTTTTAATGTTTAATTCGGTTAGTTCATCAATTCATACCAGTAACTTGAATAAAAACACAAATGCTAAATCAGCATTTGTTACTAGCCCAATTCAAAAACCTTTTGTAAAAACTCAAACAGTTAATCCGGCTTTAGCACATATGAACTACTTTTTAGGCGGACAAGCAGTGTCTTTTAAAGGGCACAATTGTTCGACTTCTAATTTCAGAGTAGTTAGATTAAATGATGTTCCGTGTGGTTGCTGCGGAATGCCAATGTTAACCTATAAACAAAACCAACAACTTTGCCTTGAAGCAACTCAAAAATCAGGTTCAGATTTAGCTGAATTCTTACAAAATAACAAAAAATACTTTAGAGGTAACGAAAGTGCAATCGCTAATTATATTATCTCTGAAGCTCAAAAAGATGAAATGACTTCTGTTGATTCTATCATCGCTCATGCTGATGTAGATACTCACGAAATTTTCAACAACGAAAACAAAAGAGTTTTAAACAACGTTAAAGCATCTTTATTATCAAATCATTGCAGAAACAATGAAATCAATTCTTACGTTGACAACACAATAGCTCAATTAAACAGCGAAGATAACGTAAATTTCAAACGTAATAATTTCTTATCAGGTTTAAATTCTTTATTAAATTCAAATGGCGATAAAGAATTAAAACACCAAGTTTTAGACAGAGCTATTAAACTTCCTGTATCAGAAACACAAATCGAAAGATTTTTTGAAAAATATTCAAATGCTTCAACAACGAAAATTATGCAAAGATTATTAAATCCTGCAACAGCAACTGCTGAACACATTCAACCACATTCTTTAAATGGTGCAAACAATACGGCTAATTACTTAGGCGAATGTGAAGAATGTAATAGTAAAAGAGGTAATTATAATTTAAATAATTATTGGATGGTGAATTATCCAAATATGCCTGAATCAGCTCAAAAAAATATTGATTTCGTAACAGATAAAATTGTTAAAGGTGAATTAGGCGATAAATATGATGATTATCCTGTTGATTTACAAAAAGCTTTAGATAATCAAACAAACGGTCAAATTAAATTAAAAGTTTTAACTCCGGAAGAAATTGAAGCAAAAAGACAAGAAGCTAAAGCTGAAGAATCTGAAGAAAAAGCAGCTTAATAAAGATTTTTAAACTATAACCAAATAAACTTAAACTACAAAATCTAAAAAAAAGACTAATATTGAAAAATATTAGTCTTTTAGAAATAAAATATATTGTTAAAAAATGACCTGATTATATCAGGTCATTTTGTTTAAATTATTTTATAAAGAAATTTTGATGTTGATTATTACCGCCGATAGTTTTCATCATTTCTTCAAAGTGTGTTTTTTCATTTGGAGACATCATCGGAGCTAATTCTTTAAGAGCTAAAATATTTTCAGGTGAAGAATTGCTCAATAAGTATTGTATAACTTCTGATTTTAATCCGCTAAGAGCAAGACCTTTAATTTCAGGTATAGTTGATTTTTTAATCAATTGCTCAATAGCTTCTTGTTGCTCTTTAGGTGCTAAAATTTTAATTTGTTTAGCTTTTTGAGTAGTATTTAATGAAGTATTTTTAACTATTTTGTTAATACGTTGTTCTGATATGGCTAATGCAGAAGAACTTGTTGATGTTTTGATTGTTTTATCGTTAGAACTTGTATTTCTGCTTTCAGTATCATTACCTTTAGCCTTTTGTTCGGCCTCATATTGTGCTTTAGCTTCTTTTAAAGTCTCTTTAACGCTGTCATAGCCTGAATTGTTCAAGGTGTTTATGATGTTTTCACGAACAGACTCATCGTAAGAGTAAGCATCTCTTGCGAATATGTTAGCGATATCTTCGTCTTCTAATTCTAAACCTCGATTAACAGAGTATTCTTGAACGGATTTATCATAAGTTTTAGTATTTTCTGCAGTAGCTTCACGAACTTCTTTGAATTCAGAGTCGTAACCTGAATTAATTAATTCTTTTTGTTGTTCTGCATAAGCATATTGTGTTACGCTTTGAGCTCTTTTACCATGATGTATTCTTTCTTCTCTTGAAAATCTTTCATCACGTGAAATGTCCATTTCCATTCCGTGTAATGTAGATGCTAATTCAGTATGCCCATCAGGATTATTTTCTGCAAAATCTTGTAAGTCTGCATATAACTGATCGACAGCTGCAACTCTATATCTTGGAGGAAGTGTTCTTGCCCCTTCTTGAATTGATTGTCTGATTTCATCAACGGCGCCTTTATCGTAGTTATCTAAATCTCTTGATGTTGCAACAACCCCAATTGCTCTTTGTCCGTCTGAACCTTCTTTTACAACAGATTTTACAGCTCTTGCTTGTTGATCAGGAGCCATTTTATCAATTACTGAACACAAAAATTCGTATTCTTCTGCAGATTCACATCTGCTTTTATATAATTCAAATTGTCTTGATTGGCTGATTGTATCCTTTTTATCACTTCTAATCCAGTCAAAGTATCTTACTGCAAGTTTTTCTTTTTCTTCAGGTGAAGCTTCTGTATATTTTTTACCGTAGAAAGTTTCCAAAGTTTGGGTAAAACTTGGTTTTCTGGATTCTTTGTTGCGTGCGGCATTTTGAGCCCAGATAGGGTCATCAGCTGCAATTTCTGTTATAGTTGGTGTTGTTTTTTTAGATTTTGTAGCAGAAGTTGTTTCTTCAACCGTTATAGAAGCATTTGCAGTATCCGGCTTTGTCGTTGCAGCCGGTGTCGGTTGAGAAGTTGTACTTCTTTGTATGCTCAAACCCATATCTGCATCATCATTTAGTGCAGCTTGACTTACTAAGCTTACATTTCCGTTTGATGAATTTGTAGTACTGCTTGTTGTCGTAGAATTCCCATATATATCAATATCCTGCGTGCTTGCCGCAGGTTTCTTTTTTGTTTGTGTTTCTTGGTCATCCGTTGGTTTAAACGGATTTACAGATGATATTGTTGTCATTTCTCATCCTTTTTACACACTATATATTTATAAAGTATTTATATATAAGGTGAATTTCTCTCGTATTCATGTTTTTAGCCATATTGTAACAAAAATTTACAGAATTTGTAATTATTCTTAATACTTGTTTTAATTGTCTAAAACATACTTATAATCATGATTTTACATGTAATTTTATTATACGCTCTATTTACTTTTTTGTAAAGAAATGTTAAAATATTTTATGTAAAAAAGGCAATTTTTTTACAATTGAATTGTTTATATAGACATAAGAGATACGAGAGGATTTTAAGTATGAACAACAATGTAATTGAATTAAACTTTAAGAAAAATGCAGTTGAAACTGATGTAGTTAAAGAAGTTAACAAAACATTTGTTCAAACAAATCCGATTTATAAAAAAATGTTAGCTTTCCATCATACTAAAATTGGTGAAAAACTTTCTATTTCTGATTTATTGCGTTAATATTAGATTATGTATAACATAAAAAATAGCATATTTTTAGAGTTGGATAAAACTCAGAAATCAGCATTATGTAATTTTTTAAGGGCTTTAGTAAAAAAAAGCCCTTCTTTGCGTTCTGATGAAATTTTAGATAAATTTTTAGAAGATGAAAAATATTATTTTAATGTTGGGAATCCGCATTTTGAATTTTTGAGCGATTTTATTGAACAAGATAATTTTCAACAAGATTCTTTAAAATATATTCAAGAATGCAAAAAATATTATGAATACAAGGAATCGCAAAGACCTTTTATAGAAAAGCAAAAAGAGTTTGAAAAACAAAAACGAAAATTTTTACAAGAAAAGAAGATGTCTAAAGAATTTCCAACAAAAAAACAACTTTATTATTATGAATGTTTGTGTAAAAAATATAATATAGAAAAACAAGATATAACCGGTTTTTCAAAATTAGATTTAAAAAATATTATAAGTGGTATAATTGATGAGCATTCAGGAGATAGTCAACCTTTTAATTAATTCAGGCGTAGAAAAAAATGAAGCCAATGCAGAAGTAAAACTTCTTTTGGAGCATTATTGTAATTTTAAACCTGTAGATATTATATTTGGGAAAAAGCTTGATTCATCAAAGTTGTCAATAGTAAAAGAAAAGGTTCTTGAACGTATAAAAACGCATAGACCTGTTCAATATATTATGGGTTTTAGTTATTTTGCAGGAGAAAAATTTATTGTTAATAAAAATGTTTTAATACCAAGAGATGAAACGGAAATCCTTGTTAATAAAGCTATTGAAAAAGCATTACTTATAAATTCAAAAAACATTCTTGATATAGGAACAGGAAGTGGTTGTATTGCTTGTTCTATTGCAAAACATATTGATGGCCATATATTAGGTATAGATATTTCAGAGCAAGCGTTAGAAGTTGCTTTGGAAAATTCTAAAAGGTTATTTTTAGATAAAAGAATAGAATTTAGACAATCGAATTTATTTGCAAAGATTGAAGAAAATGAAAAATTTGATATTATAGTGTCTAATCCTCCATATATTTCTCCAAAAGAAAAGTCTACAATACAAAAAGAAGTTTTGCATGAACCTGAGATAGCATTATTTACAAATGATGCTAGAGGGTTAGAATTTTATGAAAAAATTATAAAAGATGCGCCAAGATTTTTGAAAGAAAAAGGTTATATTTTATTTGAATTAGGTTTTGGGCAAAGTGAAGATGTTAAAAATATCCTTTTAGATAATGGGTTTAAGAATATAGAAATTGAAAAAGATCTTGCAAGTATTGATAGAGTAATTTCTGCTCAATTTTAGAAAAGTTATTTTTATAACGAAAAAGAAGCGTTTAACGCTTCTTTTTCGTTCAATGCTTTTAGCTATTGATTGTTATTGATTTGATAATTAATTTCATTATAATGATTTTTTTATAATAAAAATCATTTATGAATAGTATATTATTTTAGCTTTTCTGCATAAATTAAAAGGTTATCTTTTCTTTTATTTTCATAAAGTATAATATAATTATTTTTTATAATTGTTTCAAACGTGTCATTAGCATTATTTGGCAAAAAGAACCACACTTTATTGTTTTTTTGAATATATTGAGGTGTTTCAATAAAGTATTTATTATTTATATTATATATTTGTTTATAATACAAGTAATCACTATTAGAAGCTGTATTTATATATATTATGTCTTCTTTATTTATTTGATTTTTTAAATATTTTGCCATTTCTCTGGGATTAGGATTATTCTTATTATAATTGTTTTTAATTATCGTGTTAAAAGTATTTGAAAATTGCGGGTATATGCTTAAAATACATAATCCTAAGAAAAATAAACTTTTTGCTTTTTTAGAATCAAATGTTTTTGTAATTAGTAAAATTATTATTGGTATTAAAAATAGTATAAGTCGCCCTGAAAAAGGGTATAAATGTAAAGATGATATTATTATTACTGTTGATAAAATTGTAAATGTTAATGTTCCAAATTTTTCTTTATTTTTTATAAATATAAATAGACCTATAATTGATAAAATAATTGTAATTAAACTTTCATTAAACATAAAATTGAATGCTTGTTGAAAAATTGTATGTATATTTTTTATACTAATAAATTCATTTTGCCAATAGCTTATCATTCCTGTTTTTTGAAATTGAAACATTTTGGTGAAAAAAGTTACGCAAAATAATAATCCGCTTACAATATGTGGAATTATATATATTATTTTTTCTTTTATGCTGTAATTTTTGTTGAAAATAACAAGAAAGAGAATAGCAGATAACAAAAATACTGCCGGAAATGAAAACCATATAAAAGAAGAAAGTATTAACGAATATAAAATCAATACTTTTTTATTTAATGAAATAAATAAAAGACAGGATAAAATACAGAATAAAACATCAGTACTGTAAGGTTTGAATTCTGAAGAGTAATAATAAAGCGGTAAATTTACAGCAAACAAAAGATTTGCGAATATTATAGAAAGATTTGTTTTTAATGTTTTTTTTGAAAGAAAATAAAATCCGGCAAGCGATAAAATACTACTTAAATAAGGTATAAATCTAAAAACAATTTCATTTTTTCCAAATACTTCCACCAAATATTTCGTTATAATTAAGAATAAAATAGGTGCAGATTGAAGAAATCTCAATGGTTGAAAAAGTTCTTTATAACTTCTGTTTATAATATTCCAAGCTAGTGCACATTCATCGTGCCAAAAAGATTGATTGATTAAATAAGCTTTTGTTCTTAAAAAAAAACCGATAAACAGAATTATTAACAAAAATATCGGATACAATCTATTCAAAAATTTGAAAACTTTTTGCATAAACCAATTATAACATAATTAAATTTAGAACTCTTATTGTTTTCTTATAAAATATTCTTCAAAATATTGCCAATCTTCGTTTGTGGCTGTAATTCCTCTAAAAGTATTTATTATATTTGTATCATGACAAATTTCACACCAGATAGGTTTGTTATCTCTTATTCTTCTTACAAATCCGTAAGCTTTGCATATTGAATGATCTCCGTTGAATACAGTTATAATTTTTTTATTTTTATATTTCCGTTCAACATAACCAATAAAATGAGATGAATTATGTTCATAATTATTTAAAGAATTTGTTTTTATATCAAAATTGTAACCGTTATCAAAATTTATATACATGTTGTGAACAGGACGGAAGTTTTCTTTCATCTTTTCGATATAATTTTTTGCAATCATGTCATCGTTATCGCATCTGCATGTTAAAAGCCATTTAGATTTGTAATTTTTAAACTCATCGCTAAGAATATTAGATATATTATTTCTTTTACTTATCATATTATCGTAATTGTCCACATAAACGAGTTTAATACGCATACTTGCAGAATTTTCATATTCTGTCATCTTATCTTTAAACTTTTGCGGAGTTTTTCCATTTAACAATATAACCCACGTAAAATCCTTATCAGTTTGAGCATTTACAGATGGAAAAGTGTATTTGTCAAAAATCTTAAATCTCTTATCAAGATATTCTTCGCTTATTCCAATAGGGTTATTGCCCCAATTGAATTCT
>CACZSH010000122.1 GCA_902783785.1 uncultured bacterium
AAGGATTATTGAGCCACATTCAATAGGAGTTATGGAAAACGGTAAAATTGTATTGTATGCATATCAGATTAGTGGATATTCGGAAACCGGACTCGATTTTAAAAAAAATCGAATATTTTATTTAAATAAAATTTATAACGTAGAAATGTTAGAAAATGAACATTTTGAAATTCGTTGGACAAAAGGAATTTATCATAAATCAAAAATTTTTGTTTATGAAATAAAACGAGTTGAATAGTAACAACATAAGGGATGGAGATAAAATCTCCATCCCTTTTTTTATGGTAAAGTATAGTTATGAAAGAAAAAGTTTTATACATTATTTCTGGTGCAAACGGTAGTGGTAAGAGTACTCTTGCTGAAGTTCTTTTAAAAGAAAAACACCTTGAATTTCTTAATGCTGATGAAATAGCAAAAGAAATTTCTCCAAATGCAATTAATAAAGTACCAATTTCTGCTGGTAAAGTTTATTTTAAACGTCTGAATGAATTTTTAAAAAAAGATGTTTCATTTGCTGTTGAATCTACTTTATCAGGAATGAATATTGTAAAAATTATTGATAAAGCAAAGTTAAATGGATATAAGATAATATTGATATATTCTTTTTTGCAAAATTGCACTACTTGTATAGAACGAGTTAAAAAACGTGTTAAGAATGGAGGACATAATGTTCCTGAAGAAGATATTATCCGAAGATATTATAAAAGCATAGTAAGATTTTGGGATAATTATAAAAATATAGTTGATGAATGGACATTATTTTATAACGGGTATGATTATGCACCTTTAATTGTTTCGGTTGGAATAAAAGAAAAATATGATATAATAAATATAGAAATGCAGGAAAAGTTTAACAGCATAATTGAAATGGCAAAAGGAGAAATAAAAACAGGTGACAAATAAAGATTCTCTAGAGTTATTAAATATGTTTATTACTGCAACTCAAATCGCAAAGACTAAAGATAAATATGATTTTCATTTAGAAATGACGGAAAATTGTTTAGTTGAATTATTACAAAAAGCATTTCCTAATTTAAGAAACAATACCAATACGGTTAATATTGCAAAGAAAATATTGCAAAATTAAAATACAACTATTTTTGATACGAATTGTGTCATAGTAACTTGAAATAACTCTCTTCAAGAGCGATTAATGTAAGTATGCAAGACACAATTAACAGATTAAAATTATTATCAAAAAAAGAACTTGAGCAAGAATATCTAATAATTTTTGGATATTTTGCTTCAAAAGGCTATACAAAATCTTACTTAATAAAAGAGATTATTTGGCGAGAAAAATATAATAAATTACCTGAAGATTTGCAAAACAGAATAAATAAACTTGTCAATGAATACGAAAGAACAAAATCCGTAAATATTAAAAAGGTCAAAAAACTTGATGTCACTGTCGGTACAAAATTTATACGAGAATTTAAAGGCGAAAAACACGAAGTCACTGCTATTGAAAACGGATTTAAATATAAAGAAAAAACGTACAAAACACTTTCTGCTATTGCTAATGTTATAACTGGAACACATTGGAATGGGAAAAAATTCTTCGGAGTAGCCTATGGATAAAAAGAAAATCAGATGTGCCATTTATACAAGAAAATCCTCAGAAGAAGGATTAGAGCAGGATTTTAATTCACTTGATGCACAAAGAGAAGCTTGCGAAGCATATATAAAATCTCAGATGCACGAAGGTTGGGTTCTTATAAAGAAAGAATATAATGATGGTGGTTATTCTGGTGGAACTATGAATCGTCCAGCATTTCAAGAACTTTTATTAGATATTGAAGAAGATAAAATAGATATAGTTGTTGTTTATAAAGTTGATAGATTAACTAGATCTTTAATGGTTTTTTCAAAGATAATTGATACTTTTGATAAACACAAAACCTCTTTTGTATCAATAACACAGCAATTCAATACCACAACATCAATGGGTCGATTAACTCTGAACATATTGCTATCATTTGCTCAATTTGAACGTGAAGTTACCGGAGAAAGAATTAGGGATAAAATTGCCGCATCTAAAAAGAAGGGAATGTGGATGGGTGGTATTCCTCCGCTCGGTTACAAGAAAGAAAATAAAAAACTTTTGATAGAAGAAAACGAATCACAAAAAGTAAAATTAATTTATGAAAAATATTTGGAATTAAAAAGTGTTCCTAAGTTAATGAAGTGGTTGAAAAAAGAAAATATAAGAACAAGAGCAGATAAAGAATTTTATAAAGGTGAATTATATCATATACTTTCAAACAAAGTTTATATCGGTAAAATCATACATAAAGAAAATGTTTATGAAGGTGAGCACAATGGAATTATTGATGAAATTACATTTGAACGGGTACAAAAACTTTTATATGAAAACAAAGTTGATAAAATTTGTGGGACAAAATGTTCTTCAAACTCTTTACTGACAGGTTTAATATTTGATGATAATGGTAATAAAATGACTCCATCACATAGTAATAGCCATAATAGGAGGTATAGATATTATGTTAGTCAGGCAATAAAAAAATATAACAAAAATCAAGCTGGTAGTATATCCAAAATTCCAGCCGGCGAAATTGAAAAATTTGTTATTCTTACAACAAAAGAATTTTTACAGAATAAAAAGCAAATGCAAAAAATACTTTCAAAATTTGATGTTAATAAACAAATTCAGTTGATAAATATTGCCAAAAGTATTGAAGATTATGCAGACCCAAAAATTATTAAATCGGTTATAAATAAAGTAATTATTTCTGATAAAACAGTTGAAGTGACTTTTGATGCAAATATGGTAAGAGAAATATTAGAGCTTTTGTACTGGGGGGATAAAAGCACATTGGTTCCACCAAGTAAAGAAATTGAGCCTATTACGATTAAAAAATCAATAAAAATTTCTCAACCTTCAAGAACTGGAAATATATTAATACTTAATACAAAAGAAACAGATACTCTAACCCCGAATCCGTATTTAGTCAACGCAATTGTTAAAAGTTATTATTATCATAGTCAAATTCAAAACGGCAGGACTATTGAAGATTTACAAAAAGAAGAAAATTTGAAAGATTCAAAATATATTCGTAATATTTTAAAATTAAAATACCTCTCACCTGATTTAACCGAACAGATTCTTAATGGTACACAGCTGGAGAATACGAGCTTACAAAAGTTAATAAATATATAACTAAAGATGATAATTAAAATTCAATTTTTCTACTTACGGTACTTTTAGGCTTTGGAGGAAATGCTATTTTATCTTGTAAATCAATTAATTCGTGTGGTTGGATTTGATATGCTTCTACAAATGAATCAATATCATACCAAATTTTTCCTGCATTTCTACTTTTTAAAATATTATCGACTTTTATTGCATCCAAACAATTTAGTGTTAATAAAATATTTTTTGAACATTTCATAATATCTATTTTATGATTTAAAGCAACTTGCAATGCTTCTTTGAACAAATCATCATCTTTGATATTTAATGCTAATTCAAAGTAATCTTTTGCTTTGTCATAATTTTCCTTTGATAATTCTTGTAATCCATTTTTATAAAATATATAAGGATCATTTAACTTATACTCCGCAAGTTTTTTCATTGTTTTAAAATCAGTATTATTAGGATTAATTTCAAAAGCTTTATTAAATTCTATTAAAGCTTGTTCTATTTTATTTTGCGTATAAAGTTTTATACCTTTTTCATAATATTGATTTGCTTTATCAGTTACCATTTATTTACCATCCTTTATAATATATCTATAGTTAAAACTACAGAATTATCTTCTAAAATTTCTTCATTTTCTAATATCATAGATGAACTATTTTGTAATTTTTCTTTAATACTATTTATTGTCTCTTTTTGTACAATTTCTCCATAATGCTTATCTAAATCTTTGTATTTTTGATATGCATCTTTATTACTTATATTTCCAGAAATCTTAAATTCAAAAATACTTTTTTCATTTTGTAAAAAATTTAGTGTATAATTATCACCACAACAAGATATTATACCGTTATTATCTTCACAAATAAAACCAATATCTTCTAAAGTTTTAATTAATAAATTTTTATCTGCAAATTTTGTTTGAAAAACTTGCTCAGTTATTTTTGGTAAAGTATTTTTAGGGTCAGTTCTTAGATTATTTTCAGAAATTTCACCAAAAATATTCTTATTTGAAACTTTTAAAATGTCATTTAAGAAATCATTTATTAAATTTTCATCATCATATATGGAAAATACCGCACATAGTTTACCATCCCTAATTTCCCAAATAAACCAATCGTTTTTATTAGATTTAAAATGAGTTTTTACTATCCCAAAATGTTCTGTTATATCATATCCTGCAGCAATAATATATTCTTTTATTTGATTTATATTAGTATATGATGTAATTTTTAATTTTTCAAAGCTTTTTGTCCAAGAATTGAATTTTTCTTCTCCCATTACAACATACATAGCAAGAGCTAAAGGTATTAAGGCTATATTTACTGACATATTACAACTCCTATACTTAATAAATAATTAAAAATCAATTGTTCTTCCTCCTCTAGTTTTATTTATAGAATTTTTTGTAGTTTCTATTAAATCTACATTTTTATCTGATACATAACCATCTCTATCACTTGAAATAGATGCTGCAATTGCACGTTCATTTGCCCAATTTCTAATTCTTAAAATTTCTTCAGATTGTGTTACAGATAAAGGAATAGTGTTTTTTATAACTTTAAATAAATCCTCTTTTAATAGTTTTCTATCATTAGAAAAAGCTTCAAATAGCGCAGAAATAACTATTTGTTCTATTTCAGCACCTACAAAACCTTCTGTTTCATTAGAAAGTTCATTTAATAAATTTTCTGTAATTTCAAAATCTTGTGAAATACTATTTTTTAATAATTTTTCTAAATGTAATTTAAATATTATTTTTCGTTCATTGTGTGTTGGTAAATCAACAAAAAATATTTCATCAAATCTACCTTTTCTTAGCATTTCTGGGGGTAATGAATTAATATTGTTAGCAGTTGCAATTACAAAAACAGGTTTTGTTTTTTCTTGCATCCATGTTAAAAATGTTCCAAAAATTCTTGTAGAAGTTCCTCCATCACGTTCTGATCCACTACCAAAACCTTTTTCTATTTCATCCATCCATAAAATTGAAGGAGCAACAGCTTCTGCAGTTTTTATTGCATTACGCATATTTTGTTCAGAACTACCAACAATACCTGAAAAAATTTTCCCTATATCTAATCTTAAAAGAGGAAGTTTCCACATAGCACTTACAGCTTTTGCTGTTAAAGACTTTCCGCAACCAGGAACTCCTGTTATAAGAATTCCTTTTGGAGTTGGCAAATTATAATCTTTTTGAGCTTTATCAAGCCAAGAATTATTTCGTTTTTTCAACCATCTTTTTAAATTTTCCAAACCTCCAACATCCTTTATATTGATATTAGACTTAATGAATTCCAGAATTCCAGTCTTTTTTATTACTTGACATTTTTCTTCCATAATAATATCTAAATCTTCCATCGTTAATTTACCATCATCAACCATAGATCTAGCAAATGCATCTGAAGCTTCTTGTAAAGTTAATCCTTGAGCAGCTTTACATAAAATATTTCTTTCAGTTTCGGAAACTTTAATTTCAATACCACTTTCTTGATTTGTTTCAATCATTTCATCAAGCAAATCTCTTATTTCTTCCAATGTTGGTAAATCAAAATCTACAACAGTTACATCTTTTTGTAATTCAACAGGAAGCATTAAAACAGGTGCAATAATAACTACATTTTTAGGTTTTCCTATTCGTAAAGAACTTGCAACATCTCTTATTTTTCGTATCAAATTTTGGTCAGTATTCCTATTATTATAACCTAACATACTGTGTATATCTTTTAAAATTAATATTGCAGGCGTATTTAAATTTTCAATATAGTTTAATGCATCAATAGGCTCAGTTACATTATTAATAACACGATTATCAGTTGCTGTTTTTAAACCTTCAGTTTGACTCCAAATATAAACTTGTCTTAATGTTCGTATTAAACTCTCATCTTTTGCAATATCTTCTATTAAATTACAAATTCTTATTTCTTCCCAAGTTTGTACATAAATAAAAGAAAATCGTGCTTTAAATAAATTTGCTAGATGCTTCTTTGTTTTTTTTGTACCTTGTAGTTCTGTCATAATTCTATAGCCTCAACTAAATCTATCAATTTTTTGTAATTTCCCATACCATTTAAACGAATAATAGATCTGTTTTTATCAAATCTTAATTCTAATTTATTTTTGTATCTGTATATAATATCTTCGTTATATCTATTAGAGAAAAAATAATAATTTTGATTGCTTGACCCCACCCAAGCTCTGGAATAATCAACTTTACTTACATCAAATTTTCCATCAATTAAAACATCAATATATTTTTTTAATTCTTGAAATTTATTATTATTTTCTAGTTCAAAAAAGCTATATCCGGTAAATAATAAAACTGAAAGTCCTCTTTTTTGTACAGCTTTTGAAATTTCCAATACTGGTTCTATTTGTTCAAGAGGTTCTCCACCTAAAAATGTAATACCTTCTATCCGTTTTGAATATTTAGCAATAAGTTCTAATATTTCTTTTGTATCGTATATTTTGCCTTTGCTTTTATCCCACATGTGAGAATTGGCACACCCATTACATCTCAAGGAACAGCCTTGAGTCCAAATAACAAATCTTTTTCCTGGTCCTTCTACTGTAGATATTGGAATATAATTATTTATCCTAATTTTCATTTATTTGTTGTCCTACCGTGAAATTTTCTTCATAAATTTTATTTTGATAGTATTCATTGGTAAATTCTGATTTAACAGTTTTTGCGTTTGCCAAATTTTCTATTTCTCTAATATATTTTAAACAAGTTTTTCCTTTTATATTAACTGTTTGTGATTCAATTTTTCCGTTAGGAAAGACCTTTATTATAATTTGTTTTTTCATTTTTTACCTTTACGTTATTCTCCCAATAATACTAATACTACTTGCAATGGAATAGAAATAATAATAGTACCTAAACTTTTTGCCATTTGATAAAAAGTAGCTTGTTTTTTTGATATTGTTATATATCCTACATTACAATTTTCTTTTGCAGATACACTTTTTTTGATATTCTTATTAGTTGAATAATAAAATTTGATAAATAATATTATTTTATCCCCAGTAAATTGTTTAGGTAATGCATCAAATTTTCCAATTTTATTATTTATTATGTTATTAATATCAGATTTCAACGTTGATGCAAAAAATTCATAATCATTACCTTTATATCCATAACTTATTATATTTCCTTGTTTATCTAAAATTAGTGTTACATAACTTTCTAACGTAACATCTAAATTTTGAGTTGTAGCGAGGGATAAATCATAATTATTTGGGTGCCACAATTTAATTATTTTTTTTTTGCTGTTGTGCTGCATATTTTTCTATCAAATTTTTATCTATAACATCATCAGATGTCCCAACTAATAAACATCCCATTTTGTACAATTCGCTTTGAAGGGATCCTAATTTGATTGGTTTATATTGTAAAGATTTTGCTTCAGTAAAAGATTTTTTACGACCATTTTCATATGATGTTGTGCTTATTTGAGCATATAAATTATTTGTTGTATTAATTATAAATTTGGTTATTGTATAGTAATTATATGCTGTAGATAATTTTACATCATATTTTAAGGTATTTTTTTCTTTAGTTATACTATCAAAATCTATTTCTGCAATTTTTCCATCACTAGATTCAACAGGAATCCAATTTGATGCGTGGCAAGGATTAGTAAATAAAAACATTATAAATATTATATATATTTTTATAAATTTTTTCATTTTAATATTACCTTTTATTCAAAATAATCTGAAACTTTATCAAAATCAGATTTTGAAGTAGACGTTTTTTGAGTGACTATCTGGTTTTGACTTTGTTTTGTTTCAGTTTTTATTACAGTTTTTTCTGTTGATGAAGATATTTGGTTATTTTTTTTTGTTTTTTTTAAATTCAAATCATTACTTTGTGTTTGATTTTGTTTATTATTGTCTGTTGATATTTCTTGTTTAAAAGATTTGTTATTTACTTTTACTTCTTGTTTTTGAGTGTTATTTTGTAAAACAGGTTCTTTTAACGGATATAAATAATGCATAATGAACAATGCGGAAAATATGATCAATAAATATAATATTCTCCACCAATAATGTATTTTGAACTGACTTATTTCAATATTTTCTGTAGTTATATTAAATTTTAAATATTCATCATTCGAAAAATTCTTATTTTCTTGGGAAGAATAATTTTTTTCAATATCATCAATATTATTATTTATTGATTGTTTGCTTGAACTATTTTGATTTGTTTTATAGGAAGTATCTTTAATATCAGAATTATTTGATTTCAAAAAACTAACTAATGTCTTATAAGCTTCATCAATCAGTTTCAGTTGTTCTTTACTTTTAATTTTTAATTCGTCAGCGGCAAATTCATCTACTCTCCAAGCTTCTTTCGCCGTAATATATGCATTATTAACATCTTCTAAAGAAGAATTATCTTCTAATCCTAATGTGTTAAAAAAATCTTTGTATTTTGTCATAATTTAATCCTTGTATGGTTTATCTAACCTATTTACTAAATCTTTTAGTATTGTATAATTTTCTTCAATTATGTTTGCAATATATTTATGACGTTTTTCAATATTATCTGCTGAATTTGAAGCATAACAACAAAATATGGAAAACCAATCAGCAAAAAGGATTCCTATAATTGAATAAAATAAATAGTTCATATATGGTAAATTAATAATATGAGTTAATTTATATGTTATGTAAGCTAAAAATAAATAAAGAATAAAAGTTATAAAACTAATTCCTTTACCTCGAGAGTTTGCTTTTGCAAATTTTTTGTCCTCAGGGCTAGTTTGACAAAATATCTTTTTGTCACTAAGAGATTCAACAAAATAATAATTTTTTGAATCTGAATTATACTTGTATTTTATATAACCTATCGGTATTTTTAGGTATAAATATTTTTCATCAAAATTTACTTCTGACATTTTAATATCTTTATAGCGATCTCCCATGCTATTGATTTTAGATTCCGCTTTCTGTTCAAGCTCTTTCTTTAGTTCCTCTTTTTGTTTATCAAATTTGTTAATATTTTCATTAACTTTAAGTTCCTTTAAATTCTCTTTTTTTTCTGCAGTATCGTTATAATCAAAATCATATTTAATATCTTCTTTTAATAAAAAAGCTATATGTGTATTTGCACATATAGTAAATTGTTCTTTTTCTGCATCAACAGAAAAGCTCTCATTATTCCAAATTGTATAATTATTAGCAACAACATGCTCTTCATCTGTTTCATATCTATTAATATTTCCCCAAAAATCTTTTTCATATTCAATTTTTCTTCTACCAGTTTTTTTTGTTTCCCATTCTGTATGATCTCTGCCAATTCGTGCTTCAACTTGCATTGAACCACTTAGTTTATATATAAAAAAAGGAACATATAATATGTCAATAATATCAATTTTTGCATTAATTATGTCCAATGGAATATTGTTATTTCCTTTTTTTAAATACTCCAAAAAATCGTGTATTAACGTATCTTTTGAATAATTTAATTTAGCATATTTTTCTACAACTTCTGACATTGTTTTAAGACTCCTGTATTATTTTTTACTAATTTGGCCATAATTGGAGTTAAAGTAGCAAATAGTATAATTGATAATGTTGTTTTACGATTTATTTTTTTGTCAAAAAAATCATCTAAAATTAGCAATAAATTAATTAAATATAAAAATGATAATGGTATTTTTATATACAAAGCTAATAATGTGTAAAATATATTCTTTTTATTATAAATAAAACTGTTATATAAAATAAAACACAAAATTAAAATTTCAATAGTTACAAAAAAATACAGTGTTATTTGACTTCTTCCTAATAAGAAATAAAGATAAGTCATTGGTATAGGAAGAATAAACATTAAAAAAGTTATTCCTAAATCGTCATAGTTATTAAATATAGTTATTTTGTTGTAACAACCTAATATTATTCCAAATATAAAAGGTATTGATAATCCAACAAATATAAAATTGTTAATATCTGTCATTGATAATTCTTAAAAAGTTATAATTTCTGATTGCAAAAAGATTTTTACCTATCATTACTCAAGAAACTTCTTAACTTAGCTATTCCTTTCTTTTTTATAAAATTCTAAAATACTTATTTTTATTTGCAAAATTAGTATTTGTGATAATATCGCTAAATCAATATTAGCAATAAATACTAATAATGTCAATATAAATTAGCAATACAGCACATTTTATTTTATTTTTTATTCGCTATATTTAATAGAAGAGGTTCAAAATGCCAACGTTAAAAGAAAAGCTAGGTTTAAGAATAAAATATTTGCGTAAAAAAAGTGGTCTATCACAAGAAGATTTAGCAGAATTAATAAATATGGATAAACCAAATTTAAGTAATATTGAAAGAGGAAAGCGTTTTATGACAGCGGAGACTCTTGAAAAAATAGCAAAAGCACTCAACACAACAGAAAGAGAACTTTTTGATTTTAGTGAATCAACCCCACAAAAATATTTTAGAGCAGATATTGAAAAATTTTTAGATGATTTTGAAGAAAAAGATTTAAAATTTTTTTTAGATATAATAAACTGCTATATTAAAATTAAATAATTGATTTTTGGACTAACTATTTATAAAAATAAAAATTTCCTTTGATTAATTTATTAAATAATAATTCGAAAAATTTAAAATTTATAAAGAGAAGTTTATATTACAATGGTTTAGTAAATATTTAAAAATTATTTTTATAGTATTTAATTCAATAAATCCAAATAAACATAATGTAACAAATGTTACTATAATTAATAGTGATATTATTATTTTTATAATAAATTTTTCATTTAGGTTTATATTACTAGTATTCCCAATATTTTGGATATTAGAATTATTAATATCTCCTACATTTACATTTTTATCAAACATAAATTACCTCCATTACTTGTGTCCTATATTATTAATTATTGAATTATTAATATTACCTACATTAATGCTATTATCGATAAACTTAATTATCGAATTCTTTTTTCTTATTACAGAATCATTAAAGGCTTGAAAATCTATTACTTTCATTTGAATATAGTTATTTAAAGCAATATTATAGCTTCTTTTATAGATAGAAGGACTCATTGTTTTTCTTATTCCTTCTATACATTTATATTTACCATTATTTATAAAAAATTGATATATTGCATTTGAAACATTGTCTTCAGGTTTATAATTATGAACAATCTCTGAGCTTTTTTCAGGTTTAATATTTTTCTTTATCCAAATATATAATTTTACTAAATCTTTATCACGAATTTTTTCAAGAGGAACTTCCTGAAAACTATTGTAATAGTCAAATTTATCTGATACTTTCTTAAATATTTCTACTCCATATTTATTTTTATAAAATATTTTACTTAATATTTTCCAATAACTATAATCAAGTATTGATAAAATAGAACTCAAAAATGACACTAAAATATTATTTTCAATAAACTCTTTATTATTTATATTTTCTTTAAGAATATTAATACAGTATTCTATAGCATACTCTGAATTATTCTTAATCAAATAATTAACTAGTGCAATAATAGAAATTTCTGGTAATTCTTTATTATTATTTTTTAGGATAGATTCTAAATAACCAATAAAATATTCGTTACACAAAGTAAATTTTTTATATAAATCCGTATAATGAGAATAATAATTAAATTTTAATTTTACAAAATTTGATATTTGTTGTTCAATCCAAGATTTATTCCTTTTACATAAATCTTGGATAAATTTTTGCTGCAATAGTTTATCATCATCTTTATAAGCATTAAAAAACAGTATTGCTAGTTTATGCTTATCCAATATATCTATATATTGTTCGTTATTTATATGATTTTTATAAAATTCTAAGCAACCTAATGAATTCCAAATTATTTCACTATAACCTCTGTTAATAAATTCATCCAAATTCGTATGTAACACGAAAGGCTCAGATTTTTTTAAATAGTTAAAGCATATAGATATTATTTTATTTTTAATTTTATCATTTAATATTTGCCAATTTTGAGTTGTTTTAAAATCTAAAAAGTGTTCATAACAAATTTGTTCATCATATTTGTTATAAGTTAAATATGCAAAGATATTTTCAAGATATTTTTTATCCTTAATATTCTCATAGTTTTCAATATTTTCATTAATTCTTGCTGTAATATTACTATGGTATTCTAATTTAATCTTTGTATTTTCTTCTTCTTTTTTATCTTTTTTTTCTTGTCTTATATTTTTTAAATAACCACATTTATTGTCTCTAAAAATTTTTTCAGATGGTTGTAGTGTTAAAGGATTTATTCTACATTTTCTTTTGCTAAGTATTGGAAATTCTAATTTTAATTTTGGATAATATTTAAAAACATTTTGCAAATATTCAAAATCTTTAAATGTTTCATTATTCCAATATTTCCACAAAGGAAAACTTTCTATTACCTTTTTATACTTGTTTTTCAATTTTTCATTATTTTCATTATTATACAAAACAAGTAAATAAGCTAAATCTCTTGATTGTAATAGACCTATTTTAGATAATGACCAATAATGATAATTTTCTTTGCTTAAATTTATATATTTTTTTAACGCATATAATCTAACTTTGTTATTTGAAACAATAGCTTTAAATAAATCATTTGAAAAGAAGCTATAGTTTCTTTCATAATTATTTATTTGGTAAAACATTATTTCATCAATTAAATTTTTATCATTTATATATTTTGTAATTGTAGTAAAAAATTTTTTTATATTTTCAGGGAATTCATTACTTCCATAAGGACTTTCTGTAACACCTTTTAATTTGTTACTGATAACCCATTTAAACATTTTTAGATAATTGTTTGAATTTATATATCTTTCATTTAAAAATTCATTTTTTATGTAATAATGGTACCAACCAAAATAATTTGAATTATCATCTTGGACAATATAGGATAATAATTTATCATCATCAAAATATTTTGGATACATTACTTCTAAAAACACTGATCTTAAATCATTAGAATCATTTTGTTTTAAAAACTTTTCTATTGTACAAATATGGTTATATATTTTTTGTGCTAAATTTTCATAAGTAACAATATCTCTTACTATTAACATTACATTCATTTTTAATCTATTTGAATATTTATTATTGAAAATGATATTTTCTAATTCTTTATCTAATCCCTCTATTTTATTTACATATATAAAATCAATAGCTGTCATAAGTACATCTTCATTTTTAGATTTAAAAATTTTCCTAATATCGTCGGTTGAATTTATATAATATAATTTTTTACATATATCCAATTTATTAATATTATGTTGGTAATATGAAATTGTACTAACCATAGTTAAATATTTTTTCAATAAAATTTTATTATAATTTTGTTTGTTAAATAGAACTTGAGAAAATATTAGTGCTTCTGGAGATTTATTTTTATAGTACTTAAAAAAATATTCGTATTTTAAACACAAAAAAGAAAGAATCCCATAATAATTAGGATGAACTTTATTTTCAAATACGAAAAATTTATTAAAATGTTTAATATCTATTCCAATATTTGAAAGATAATATGCACATAAAAAATCAATATAAGTTTTTTGGCTAAAATAATATTCTTTATCAACTTTATAAAAAAGATTTGACATTAAAGTAGCTTTAACTTCTTCTGAACTAAAATTATAAGTTATATTATTTATATCTTTAAATGATAAATCAAAATAATTATTTATAAAAATCGACGTATTATTTCTTTCTTCAGATATAGAATTTTTATTTTGCAATTTTAAGTCCATCGCAAGTTTACTGGCAATAAATATTAGTTTTTCTGGATAATATATTTTATATTTATCAATATTATCATTTGACTGTTGTATTCTATATTTTGAAGATTCTCTACACAATTCAGTTACTAATTCAAAATATATGTCAAAATGAGTTGTTGTATTTGAGATCTTACCTTTTTTATATAAATCAGCAACTGATTTAAAAGTTATAGGTGAAGTTAAAAAAGAAGTTAAACTATAATCTTTTATATCTTCTATAAATTTATCAATATCAGAAATTTTATAATTTATTGCTAATTCTTTTATATTACTAATAGTTAATGGGCAAAGATTGTAAATAAAATCACTTGAATTAGTTTCTATAGAATAAATTTTTGTAAGATTTTTTGCTAATTCACTAATAGTATCAACTGTAGTTCTTGAGGTAATAATAAATTTTGAATTAGGATAATTTTCTATTACTTTTTTTACTGTTTGAGTAATTAATTCTATTGGATTTCTTATATTATGATCTATTGCTTCATCAATTGCATCTAACAATAAATATATTTCTTTGTTAAAGTTTTTATCTTGCAAAAATTTAAAGATCTGTTCGTTTAGTGATTTTTCATTTACTAATGTCCTTAAATCAACACGTTTATATAATTGATTTTTATCGTTTAAATAATTCTCTATTTGTTTTAATAAAGTACTTTTACCTAATCCACCTTTTCCAATTATAATACTGAATTTATTTTCTATAATATCAGAGATTTGACTATAATTTTTTAAAGAATAGTCAAAAAAAGTATCTCCAGAATTATTTTTAATGTGTAAAAGATCTCCTATTAAAAATCCATTAGTGTCTAATCCAATTTTTTCTTTATTTGATAAATATCTTTGTACTAGCATATAAATATTTTATCATTAAATAATTATCAATATTATAATATTCACAAGTGTTAAATTAATTTTTTAATTAAAATTTTAAAATTTATACTAAAATATTCCATTTTGGACTAGGTAAAGTGCAAATAGAGAATTTGGCGAGAATTTTGCATAAAAAAACAGAGAATTATTTTAAATTTAATTCTCTGTTTTAATTAAATCGCTATATTGCCCCGTGTTTGCGGGGTTTTTGTTTAGAGAGTTTGGTTATATCTCTCTATTTAAGACTAAATGGTGGAGACGAGGGGAGTCGAACCCCTGTCCAAAACGGATCAAAACAAATCTCTACGAACGTAGTTTTTATTTCTCTCGTTACAATCAAGGAAAAAACAAACCTCTACAAT